>NZ_JAAHGB010000061.1:0-39742 GCF_010672695.1 Okeania sp. SIO1H4 | reverse complement strand
ACTATATATAGTAAAGAAAAACTATAACGTCTTAGATATGTAGTGTTGAGAACTGAAAAAACCATCTATATCTTAAAATCTCAAACAAATACCAAAACACCACCCAAAGTAAATCGAGAAATTAGGTAAAACCACTATATATAGTAAAGAAAAACTATAACGTCTTAGATATGTAGTGTTGAGAACTAAAAAAACATCTATTCTCAAACAAATACCAAAATATTACCCAAAGTAAATCGAGAAATTAGGTAAAACTACTATATATAGTAAAGAAAAACTATAACGTCTTAGATATGTAGTGTTGAGAACTGAAAAAACCATCTATATCTTAAAATCTCAAACAAATACCAAAACACCACCCAAAGTAAATCGAGAAATTAGGTAAAACCACTATATATAGTAAAGAAAAACTATAACGTCTTAGATATGTAGTGTTGAGAACTAAAAAAACATCTATTCTCAAACAAATACCAAAATATTACCCAAAGTAAATCGAGAAATTAGGTAAAACTACTATATATAGTAAAGAAAAACTATAACGTCTTAGATATGTAGCGTTAACAACTCAAAAAACCATCTGTTTTGAGCACTGATATCAAATCCGTTTAATTGGACATAAAAAAAATCTTCAATCGCCATAACTACGTTTATCTTTGTAATTCTTTCTCCTCCTGAGGAGGTCCGACTGACTCCTGAGGACTCCTAACTTAACCATTCTATGGCTGTTTAACCGGATTTGATATGATGCCAAAATACTATCCAAAATAAATTGAGAAATCAGGGAAAAACACTATATATAGTAAAGAAAAACTATAACGTCTTAGATATGTAGCGTTAACAACTCAAAAAACCATCTGTTTTGAGCACTGATGCCAAAATATTAATTTCGAGCCAGAGTAATATAAATATAAATTAAATAGCTTCCCAGAGACTATTTATCAAGCACTTTAGGAGGAAGATATCTGTAAGTCCCTGCTACCTAAAGATTTGAATAAAACCTAACACCAAAGGAGCCAATAATATAGTGTTCAAATTTTTTCCCATATCAAATTACTTTATAACTGCAACTCAAGGAGGATTAGACAAAATATTTAATCCTTTCCAGTTTTACACTTTACCCTTAGACGAATGGGTTAACACTGCTGTTAATTTTCTAGTTGATAACTTTCGTCCCCTATTTCAAGCTATCAGCTTACCCATAAAAAATACTCTGGAAATAATTAAATCTGGTTTTCTAGCTGTTCCCCCCTTGATTTTTCTCATAATTATTGTCCTGCTGGTCTGGCAATTAGCAGGAAGAAAAATAGCCATCTACAGCATCATCGCTCTTTGTATAATTGGTTTTTGTGGCGCTTGGGAAGCAGCAATGGTTTCCCTGGCCCTGGTTCTAACAGCCGTAATATTTTGTATGTTAGTAGGTATTCCTCTAGGTATTATTAGTGCCATTAGCGATCGCTTCAACAAAATATTACGTCCCTTTCTAGATGCTATGCAAACTCTTCCAAGTTTCGTCTACCTAGTACCTGTAGTAATGTTATTTGGAATTGGAGAAGTTTCGGGTATTATTGCCACATTTGTTTTTGCAGTCCCCCCTCTAATTCGTCTGACAAATCTGGGCATTAGGCAAGTATCTCCAGAAGCAGTAGAAGCAGCTTTGGCTTTTGGCTCAACTCCCCAACAAGTCTTATTAGAAGTACAAATTCCTTTGGCTTTGCCTACTATTTTGGCTGGTACAAATCAAGCGATTTTGTTGGCCTTATCAATGTCAGTTGTCACCTCAATGATTGGGGTAGAGGGATTAGGACAAATGGTATTACAAGGTCTGGGTCGTTTAAATGTCGGACTAGCTACTGTAGGTGGTTTGGGTATTGTTTTAATTGCGGTGATGCTCGACCGTATCACTCAATCTATTAGTCAGGGAAAAGTTAATTCTTGGCAAGAGCGAGGTTTAATTGGATGGTGGCGGTCTCGTGGCTTTTCCAAAAAAAAAGGCACAACTCTAGGGATAAGTATTTTGGTTGCTTTGCTGGTTGGTGTTACTAGCTGGCAATTAATGTCCCAAACTACTATCAACTCAAAAAATGAAGCATTACCAGGGAATGGAATAATTGTCCGGTCTACTTCTGGTCTGGAAACATCGGGTATATTTGTTACGGAGATTGTGAATATTGGGCTGGAGAAATTAGGCTATCAGGTGAAAGGAGCAAAACAATTGAATGTTCCGGCAATGCACATTGCTGTTAGTAATAATGATGTGGATTTTACTGGTGTTCATTGGCAAGTTGCCCAAAAAGAATTTTTTGACAAGAATGGTGGGGAAGATAAATTAGAAAGGATTGGAACGCTAATTTCTGATTGTCAAGCGGGGTATCAGATAGATAAACAGACTGCTGAGAAATATAATATTACTGATTTATCACAACTCAAAGATCCAAAAATTGCTAAACTTTTTGATTCAGATGGTGATGGTAAGGCAAATTTAATCGGTTGTACTGCTGGTTGGGTGTGTGAAAGAATAATAAATCATCATTTACAGGTTTATGGACTTGAGGATACTGTTGAGCAAATTGAAGGAGATTATTCTTCTTTGATGGTGGATACTTTGACTCGTTATCGGCAAGGTAAACCTATTCTTTATTTTACTTGGACTCCTCATTGGTTAGCTTCAATTTTAAAAGTTGAGGAGGATGTGGAATGGTTGGGCGTTCCTTTTACATCCTTATTAGAAACTCAGGGAAACTTCACCGCAGAAGATACTTCAGTAAATGGAAAAAATCTTGGTATTCCAGTCGATAAAGTTCGGATATTAGCAAATAAGAATTTTTTGCAGGATAATCCAGTTGCGAAAAGTTTATTTGAACAGATTGAAATTCCTCTAGAGGATGTTAATTTTCAACAGGAAAAAGTTAAAAATGGGGAGAATAAACCTGTAGATATTCGCCGTCACGCTGAAGAATGGGTTGCTAGTCATCAAGGGTTATTTGATAGTTGGTTAGAAGTAGCAAAAAGTTAGGTTTTTATCACTCAAAATAAATAAGATATTTGTCAATTATCAAGGGTTTTCATATTGCCTCTGTCATCAATAGTGCTTATTACTAAACTGGAATGTAAAATATGGCGTTGGTAAATGAAGGTATGATGAGGAAAGAATGCGATCGCTAAATAGTTAGAAGTTTTTGAGCTAATGGTACAGGAATAGTTAGACATTCATGTTTTAGCTCATTTGAATAACCTTTTTGTGTTTGATAACAGTCTAAAAACTGTCGAGAGACAATCAACACAGATGTAATTCTGTTTTCCTTTCTTAAATCCATTTTTGTTAACGTGAGTTGATTGGCATGACCGACATTGCATTAAAGTTCACCTATAAGGGCTTTTTGGAAATATCATACCCTAATTTACCAACGCCAAAATTTTTTCATCACTAATTATCCGGACATGATATAACTCGATATTAGACTTGTGGCTTGATATGGTAAAAAATTGCCAAAACTCTTGGTGTAGTTTGAGCGTTTTTTTCAATCTATTTAGCAACAAATCTATTGTTTAGGATGAGATTCTAGCAGAATTTTTTTGAATCATTTCTTCTAATTGTTTGCGAGTAATACAACGACGTTCGGAGCAATAGGCCATCAAATTAACACCATTCATCATTCGCACTGTACTAACTCTGACTCGAAAATCATCTGTCAGAAACCAACAACGTTCTTGTCCTTGGTTTCTTTCATATTCTGTGTCAATTGTCAAGACTCCATCCGTGGCAAAATGATATCTACCCACTACAGGAATACCTTCAACATAACCACGATTACGCAAAAATTTTCCAGTTAAGCCTGTTTGAGAATCAGGAATATCTACTAAAATAGCAGCATAATTGGGATTAGGTTCATCATCATCTAAATTATCTTGCCAGTTAAAACTTGCACCACCTGTTGCTAAAGCTGGATTTAAATTTTGTTGTTCACAAACTTCCAAAACTTTAGGGTCATCTTTTGTTAAAACTTTGACGATTAAATTAGATTTCCCTGACTCATCTTGAACAGAATCAAAATGATGAACAGTACGTTGAGAAAACCATATTCCCTCACTTTTGAGAAAAAAATCCATCATTGTCATTGGTGGTGTGAATTTCATTTTTTTTGTCTCTAAATTTTTGTTAACATCTAGTGGGACTTACACAAAATAGCAGCAGAATATAGGCTCAAATATAGACAGGTAGAGGTTTTTACGTCAAAAAGGTATAAATCCTTTATTACCAAGGGTTTTAGCCATTTTTAGGGCATTGACGTAATTCCCTTGTCTAGACTGACTTTCAAGCCGTTTTTCTGCCAAAAAATGTCTAAGTACCACTAGGATATTTTTAGTTAAGGAAAAATCAATAAAAATCTAATTGAGAGTCATAAAATTATAGGATAAATCAAATAGACATCTCCTCCAAAAGAGGGAGTAGGTCGTAGGGACGTTGCATGCAACTACAGATTAGAAAAAAATAATTGATAATTTCTGTGCAATAGTTGATTTTATTTTTTATGACCGGAGATTTCTAATATATACTTTAGACTTTTATAGATATAGCAATCACCGAATCGGATGTGATAATTTTATTGCTTCAGTGTTTCTCATTCCCAGCTCCGGTATTCCCTAAAAATCTACAATATCTCACAACTCAAATAAGATTGATATATCTAATTAATATATAATTAACTAAAATCTTTATACATAGCAAACTCTCCTCAAACAAAATGCAGTTTCAATCAGCTACAGAAATTATTCAATCTTATCAGCAAGACAAAAATCTTACAGGTAGTAATCTACAAGGTATAGATATTAGTCAAATTGAACTATATCAAGTCAATCTAAGTCAAAGCAATTTACAACAGGCCAATCTAAATAATACAATCCTCATTGGAGCTAACTTGAGTGAAGCAAACTTAAGTGGAGCAAATCTCAAAGGTGCTGATTTACGAGGAGCAAATCTTCAGGGAGCAAATTTGAGTGGAGCAGATTTAACTGATGCCTATCTCAATAGAGCTGAATTACAAAAGGCTAATTTGGCTAATGCTAATTTGGCAGGAGCTAAACTACAAGTAGCTTACTATAATAGTGAAACAATTTGGCCTGAAGGATTTGCTTATAAAAAATCAGGAGCAGTTGGACCAGGAGCTGATTTGAGTGGAGCTTTTTTAAATACAGCTTACCTCCGAGGAGCTGACCTTCAAGGGGCAAATCTGCGGGGTGCTTATCTGAGTGGTACTGATTTGACAGGCGCTAACTTGCAAGGTGCAGCTCTTAGTGGTTCTAATATGAAGGGAGTTTTTTTAGTAGGTGCTAATTTGCGTGATGCTCGACTCAATGGGGTAGAGTTAGAAGGAGCTGATTTACGAGCTGCTGATTTGACGGGGGCGAGTTTAGATAATATTCCTAGTATTGCTGGAGTTGATTTTACTTTGGTGCAGGGATTGAGTGACTCTAGTAGAGCTATGTTATTTGGATATTCTGGCAAAGATTTAGGAACCTGGAATTCTTTTACTCGTACTAATACTAAGAGTAGTTTGTTCTCTAATTTAACTGATGTTTAATTTATTCCAGAAAAGAGGGAACAGGGAACAGGGAACAGGGAATAGGGAGAAATAATTGATAATTTATGGATAATAATTGATTTTATTTTGAATTTTCACACCTATGTCTAATGGAAAAATTTCTACTGTTTAATTTATTCCAGAAAAGAGGGAACAGGGAACATGGAACAGGGAACAGGGAGAAATAATTGATAATTTATGGATAATAATTGATTTTATTTTGAATTTTCACACCTATGTCTAATGGAAAAATTTCTACTGTTTAATTTATTCCAGAAAAGAGGGAACAGGGAACAGGGAACAGGGAGAAATAATTGATAATTTATGGATAATAATTGATTTTATTTTGAATTTTCACACCTATGTCTAATGGAAAAATTTCTACTTTTATCGCAGTTGAAAGAAAGGTTAGAACATATCAAAAGCTTAAAACTTAGACAACGCAATATTTTCCTTCTCTCCTAGATAACTAAAGTCTTCTTCCTTCTCTCCTAGATAACTAAAGTCTTCTTCCTTTCTTTACTTCTTTGGCACAACAAATCTCATTCCTCCCTTAACTCTTGAAGTATCTTCCTGATACCGAGGGATAACATGAATATTTGTGTGCATCATTTTTTGTCCTCCGGCACGATTAACATTTATCCCTACATTAAACCCATCCGGATTATATTTTTCCTGTAAAATTTTCTGTACCTGATTTACCATTAACCAACAGTCTAATTGTTCTTCTACAGGTAACTCAAAATAATTTGCTAGATGACGCTTAGGTATAACTAAAGTATGCCCTTTTGTAACTGGATAGCCATCAAGTATTGCATAAGTTTTTGCTGACTCTGTAATTAACTGTAAATTTTTACGCGGGTTACAAAATAAGCAATTGTTTGTGTAATTTTTTTGCTGATTATAATGAATATATTCATAAATTTCACACAACTCATCTGTGTGGATAGATTTAAAAGGTAAATTAACTAAACACTGATAAGTTGGTTTTTTGTGTATATAATGCTCTCGAAAACCCTCACGCTTCAAACCTCTTCTAACAGAGTAATAAGCTTTACCTCCAGGTTTTAATAATTGTGAAACTTCCATCAAAACTTGAGTTTGTGCTTGGTCAAATAAAACATTTAATACATAAAAACAGAGAATAGTATCAAATTTTGTCTGGGGATATTGTGGAAAATAATAAGGGTCATAACCAGTGACTGGAAAGTTTTTTTGTTGTAGTAGTTTAACATCATTACCAAAACCACAGCCAAAGTCGAGAATTTTACCAACTAGCAGATTTTTATCTAGCAATAATTGAGCTGGAAATGAAATAAATTTACGCTCTTTAGCAGTAAGGTGGCTATATTGGTTTGATTGTTTATTGGTAAACAAGGATACTTTTGTGATGAAGTAATGCAGAATACAATAATTGTAATTGGTAATTGGTAATTGGTAATTGGTAATTGGGAAGGCGCTAAAACAACTTCGCTCTTTATTGAATGGCAGAGAATGTCAAACTTCTCAATAAAATCTGAGTACTGAATCCATATCACAACTGATTATTTAGAATCAATTGGCAATCCGGAATGATTTATGAGAATTTTATTACTTCGGTATTCCCTATTTCATCACAGGTCACAAGAGTGCCCTACCAGGTGCGTCTGTTGCACCCCACGGGGTCACACCACTATTCCTGAAAAGTCTAGAATATTTCACAATTAAAATAAGATTGCTATCGATTTTTGAGAATCATTAGATTGTCAAAAAAGGAATAGAAAATGGTGGATGGTTGAAAATAATTTTTGTGATTAAAAATGACAATAAATTTTGAGCAACTCATTGATAAATACTATATTTATAGCATGTTGATTTCATTCTAGATTTTGGCAATGAATTTATTGATTTTCAGACAGCGAAAGATAAATTTCCTCAAGCTTGGAATAACGTAGTTTCGTCAATACATAAAATCGCACAGTTTAGAATGAAACAGCTCAGTATTTATAGAGAATTTTAACAGTATATGGGTGATCGAATTATAGGTTTTTCATTAAACAACTTCATAAAGAATAAAAATTACATTTTACCGAATAATTAATGATTAATGATTAATCATTAAATAATTCTGGTTTAAATCCTCCCCTTTCAAAGGGAAAAAAAGCGGTCGATCTTCGTAGCTTCCCGAAGGGTGGGATGGCGATCTTCGGAGCGGGTCTGCACTCTTCGGGTCTCCTCGCCATATCCAATCGACCAAGAGAAGAAATAATATTTCCTTACATTCAATCAAGGACGGTTTTAACCAGAGGTAATTATCAATTATCAATTATCAATTAATGAACGCCTTGGTATTTACAAATTACTCAAAGCTTTATTTAGTCAGATTTTTCCCTAGTATACCTCATACCAATCCGATGGCTTTTCTAACCTAATCTTAGCCCATAGCAATATAAACAACATACGGCAATTGATGAATCAGTAAACAAACATAAAACAAAATATTCTTGCTTATACTTATCTATATAATTTGTTCAATTATTTGAATATAGCAGTCTACAGATAAATTAAACATAAGCATCTGCATAGAATTAGTTACCTACTCTAATTTTCTGTAAATTTTGTAGCAAAAAGGTTTGAATGACGGAAAATGTGCAATTAATTTTGTTTAATTCCTATTAAGAATTTTCCTCAACTAAAAAAATCCCAATCAATGAATAAGAATTAATAACTAATTTTAATACCAACTTATAATATATTTTTCCTATTTCCTATACCCTTTCAGCAATCACAATATATTTGAAGGTTAAGCCAATGGACGACCCCAGAAAAAGCTGGTTCCATATAATTTTTGACTTTAAAAGTTCAGTCATTCCCAATATTTGGCTCAGAGTATTGGTAATTATGATATTTGCCCTTTTAGTTACTATAGCTCATGGTAATAATTTGCCCATGAATCAGCCAATTTTAGGTAGTATTATTCCAGGAATAGTCCTTGGTTTATTGCTAGTTTTTAGAACTAATACTGCTTACGATCGCTATTGGGAAGGTCGGAAATTAATCGGACTTATTTCTAAAAATTGCTGCATTATGGCAAAAAATATCATAGTGTTTGTTCCTGATAATAACAGTGAAGATTACGCTCAAAAAATATCTTACATCAAACTATTAATTGCTCTTTTTATTGCGGTCAAACTTCAAGTCAGAAAGGAAAAAGTTAACGAAGAAATAAAAAAATATCTCTCTGAAGTTCAGTGTTTAGAATTGAATAGCAGTAATAATATGCCTCTACAAATTACTAAATGGTTAACAATATACTTTGATAGACTTGCAAAAAATAGTTCTATCAATGAATTGACTTTAATCAGTTGGAATCAAAAAATAGAAGAAATTTTTATCGCTTTTGGAGGTTGTCAAAGAATTGCTACAACACCTATTCCGAAAGCTTATTCTATTCATTTAAAGCATTTATTGCTCATCTATTGCTTTGCCATTCCTTTTCAATTTGTTGCAGAATTAAGTTGGTGGACTATTCCTATGTCAGGTATTATTAGTTTTGCTCTATTAGGAATAGAAGCCATTGGTCTAGAAATAGAAAATCCTTTCGGTTATGACAGTAACGATCTTCCTATAGATAATATAGGCAAGAAAATGACAGAGGATATTTTAGAACTAATCAACTCTGGTTCTTTTAATAATTCTGAATTATGGGAAGGTTGGGTAAGTTTGCAAGAAATAAGTTAGATGATTTGTTTGTAGAGAACAAGCAAGAAGAATTAATTTTTCTTTTTGGGTAATATAGCAATCCTAAATAGGTTGCGGGTAATCAAAAAGTGAATAAAAAAACTGAAACTCTTACCTGTTCCCTTTTCCCAGTTAAGTGTTCCCTAAAAAGCAGTAAGATTTTTGACACGAATAAAATAGGATTGCTATAGCTAAAGATCGTAATCATTATTTTTCATAAAGTGATGTAGCAATCACTACTAAAATCATAATAAATAAAGTTTAAATAAATCAGAAACTTTAGGATTTTAGGCTGGAGATAGTGAGATAAAATATTAAGTAATAGCTCCCATACCAACTTAATTTGTAATTGGTTTTAGGAGTTAGTCAAAAAACTGTATTTGTTGTAGTTATATATTAATCAGAGGTTAAGCCATGACTAGCATCGTCAAATCTCCCCTAAACAAAGAACAAACTACAACCTGGTTAAGAGGACTAATGACCGTTGCTTATGCTGATGGGGAATTAGATGTGACAGAGAAAGATTTATTTGACCACTTTAGTCACGAAGAGTTTGCTTCTAAAATTGAAATCTCAGAATTACAACCCATTAATCCAGATGATTTAGCTAGGGTACTGGGAGAAAATCCTACCATAGCAGAAAATTTTATGAGAACTGCGGTAATGGTAGCCTTGGCAGATGGAATTTATTCTATTACTGAGGATGACATACTTCATAGATACTGTAACGCTTTAGGACTAAAGGTTAAAGCTTTAGATGCCCTGAGAAAAAATCTGGAAAAAGCCAAGGAACAAGCAACAGAAGATGATTTAGACAGTTGGATTGAAGAAACAGAACATACTGGCACTTTCATTATTCCCCACGACACCGAACATTATCAAACTGTACTCGCTCCGATCAAAGACTGGTTGGATGGATGGGATATCCATGACCCAAAAGTGGCTCACATGGTATGTAAAATGATTCCCCCTCAATGTCCTTTTGAGCGAGATATTGTGATTTTTGGTAAGAAAGTAGCCCACATTCCAGCTATGTGTAAACTTAATCCACTTTACGACCAGTTGGTTGGTATGCGTTTTCGTGCTTTATCTTATTTGGCAGATGAATGTCAGGAGGATGTGTCTAAGTATTGTTGATGAACTGACAAGAAACTTTCTTCCTCTCTTCCTTCTTTTTTCCTATTTCCTACTGACTCCTGAATTCTGACTTCTAGCAAAAAACTGAATCGCCGACAAAGATACGGTCAGGGGTTCTATAGATATATCGAAGCGATCGCTCAGGTGACAAATCACCTCACCCAAATCTCATTGTGTGAAGCTCTAGAAAAAAATGGTGGAATGTGGTGTTGCATCTCCAAAAAAATTGGGATAAGATGTAATCATTGGGGGTTGCTCGCCCTTATTCATGATTTTTTATTCAACAAAAAATCAGCATTACCTCTCAATGATTATATATATGAAGCGATCGCTCAACTGACAAATCAGATCACTCAAATCTCATTGTGTGAAGCTTAAAAAAACGATGGAATTGAGTCTTGTATCGCAATTTTTTTTGAGATACAATATAAGCATTGGGAGTTGCTCGCCCCTATACATGACTTTTTATTCAACAAAAAAAACAGCATTTGGGATAAATGATAAATAGAGATATAGGAGCGATCACTCAACTGACAAATCACCCCACTCAAATCTCATTGTGTGAAGCTTAAAAAAAATAGATGGAATTGAGTCTTGCATCTCCAAAAAAATTGCGATACAATATAAGCATTGGGGGTTTTTCGCCTCTAAGCATGACTTTTTATTCAACACGAAAACAGCAGGATATAGATATACAGAAGCGATCGCTCAACAGAGAAATCTCCCAGATGTCATTGTATGAAGCTCAAAAAAAACTGGGAGGATATTGTATTGCAACTCCCCAAAAATTCTGATAAGATGTAATCATTGGGAGTCGTTCGTCCCTACGCATGACTTTTTATTCAACTAAAAATCAGCAGGATGAATCTATAGATATATAAATATACAGAAGCGATCGCTCAACTGACAAATCACCTCACTCAAATCTCATTGTGTGAGGCTCAAAAAAACTGGGAGGATATTGTGTTGCAACTCCCCAAAAATTCTGATAAGATGTAATCATTGTGAGTCGTTCGCCCCTCTGCATGACTTTTTATTCAACTAAACAGCATTTCCGATAAATATGCAATTTATTGACCAAGCAGAAATTCAAGTAGAAGCTGGTAAAGGTGGTGACGGTATGGTTGCCTTTCGGCGAGAAAAATATGTGCCTGCCGGAGGCCCATCTGGTGGAAATGGTGGCCGTGGTGGCTCCGTGATTTTAGTGGCGGTTGAAAATCTTCAAACTTTGCTCGATTTTAGATTTCAACGTATTTTTAAAGCAGAAAATGGTAAGCGTGGCGGTCCAAAAAATATGACTGGTGCTTCAGGGAGCGATCGCTTAATTGAAGTGCCTCCTGGTACAATGGTTTATGATGCGGAAACAGAGGAATTGTTGGGAGATTTAATTACACCAGGACAAAGTTTTTGTGTTGCTAAAGGTGGTAAAGGTGGGTTAGGAAATAAACATTTTCTCAGTAATAGTAACCGCGCTCCTGAATATGCTTTGCCTGGGTTGGAGGGTGAAACTCGAATGTTAAGATTGGAGTTAAAACTGTTAGCTGAAGTGGGAATTATTGGGTTACCAAATGCAGGAAAATCTACTTTAATTGCTGCTCTTTCTGCTGCTCGTCCGAAAATTGCTGATTATCCCTTTACGACTTTAGTTCCAAATTTAGGAGTTGTTAGAAAACCGACGGGAGATGGTACTGTTTTTGCTGATATTCCAGGATTAATAGAAGGTGCTTCTGCTGGTTTGGGTTTGGGGCATGAATTTTTAAGGCATATTGAACGAACTAAATTATTGTTGCATTTGGTCGATATTACAGATATTAATCCGGTGGATAATTTTGAGACTATTCAAAATGAGTTAAAGGTTTATGGGCGAAATTTGGAAGATAAAAATCAAATTTTAGCTTTGAATAAGGTTGATGCTGTAGATTTAGAAAGTGCAGAAATTCAAGAGTTGGTTAGTAATTTTAGAGAGATTAATAGGGGAAAAGTTTTCCTGATTTCTGCTGTTGCAGGTATTGGTTTGAAAGAGTTGATGGAAGAAGTTTGGCAGGTTTTGGAATTGGAGGAAAATGTTATATCATGTCCGGTTAAACAGTGATAAATAAATAACTACGGAGGAGTCAGGAGACAGGAGACAGGAGACAGGAGGAAAGAGGGAAGAAAGAAGAAAAACTGGAGTTGAAGGAGAAAGTTTTTTTATAACTAATTATCCGGACATAATATTATTCAATAATTAATAATTAACAATGAATAATTAATAATTACCCCTAATGAAAATAGATGTAGGTTGGGTTGAACAACAGTGTTAGCGGAGCTTCCCGGAGGGAAACCCAACATTAATTAGGGTTTGCGCTCAAAAGTATTTTAGTAGGGGTAGGAGACAGGAGACAACCCACCCCTCGCCCCTCCCCCTCCCAGGAGAGGAGAAATGGATCGGGAGCGAGGAAGTAGGAGCGGGCGTTTTGTAAGAATGATTTTTCTGCCCAACTATGCGCCTAAAATACGCTCCTTTTTGAGCGTTTTAGACTGAAACAGGCGCACTTTTTTTGTTCCCAAAAAGGCTAAAGTCTTTATATGTCAATGCTTTTATATTTAATCAGCAGAGCAATAATTATCATTTTCTTTGTGGGTTTAATACCCCACCGTCAACGGGGGTGTTCACGCATTACTTGGGGGAGCGAATCCCCATGTAATTTTCCTCCTGTCTCCTGTCTCCTGTCTCCTGTCTCCTTCTTCAAGGCATTGCATAATTGCGGGATGATTTTGTCAGAGAGCAGAAATCATAATCCCTGTGTCCCCATGTCTCCGTGTCCCTGTGTCGGCCTCAATTATCCCAGTATTCAGCAACGCCTTAATTATGGTGTTGGGTTTCGTTTCTCTCAACCCAACCTACAAATTCTACTTCACCATTACCATGCAGGACTACCTAATTTTTTTCTTTTTTCCCTTCAAAGAAAAGGCTTTATACGTTAATCTTTTGATAATGTAGGTTGGGTAGAACGGTAGTATTAGCGGAGCTTGTCCGTTAGGATAAACCTAACACAATAATGGAGGGAAATTAGATAATGTTGGGTTTCGTTTCTCTCAACCCAACCTACCATTTTAATAGCAATATTTTCCGTCTAAAGCTTTGGCATGGTCTTTTCCAGTTCGGACTACCCCTAATAGGGTGGAAATAATCACGCACCTTTTTGGTTTGTCTTGGTTCTGGTGTTTTATGCCAATACGCCCTTTTGCTTGGATGCTAGTTTGTGTACATTGGTCAGTAGGTTTGTAAACTGGGCTACCTTTGTAATTAAAAAGGGCACGGTAAATGGGGTCTGTTTTGTTGGTAGTAACTGTATTGGTATCGGGTTTAACTATCCGGAGGGTAGTTTCATACTTGCCTTTGTCATTTGTCTGATTGTCGTCTATCTCAATACCAGGTTCTAGATATTTCCAACTTGAGGTTGGTAGGTCATTGGGAGCGATCGCTGGTTTATGTAGCGCATACCTAATTACGGGTTGCCCAATAATATTGGTGGTTTCTTGGAAACTTGCCTGCCAAGCAGTTTTATCTCGTATGGCATTACGACGAGCTGCAAACATGGCCTGATATATTCTGTCAGTTGAGGTGCGGAGACGGTAGTTATTGATGAATGCTAGCCATCCAGGAGTGGCGATCGCTGCCAGAATACCAATAATTAGCAAGACTAATGTTAATTCTGTGAGGGTATATCCTGCTTCTTTTTGCTTAACTGATTTTTCTGATAGATTTTTTGCAGTAATTTTAATAATAGTTGATATTACGGAGTTTAATATTTTTACGTTCATTTCAACCCTGATTTACTGTTTTTAAATAGTTGTATCTCTCTTTACTATTTTAATACCAATTTCATAAAATATTGCAAAGTGTGAGGGAACAGGGAACAGGGAACAGAGAAAGAAAAACATATTAAGATGTAACTGCCTTTGCGTGAATAGGGAACAGGGAACAGGGAACAGGGAACAGGGAACAGGGAACAGGGAACAGGGAACAGAGAAAGAAAAATATAAATATTAAAGAGGAAAAAAGGTGGAAATTTTAGAATTTATGGAATTTATAATTTTTTCTTTTAAGAAGAAATCACAAATTAAGATGTAACTGCCTTTGCGTGAATTTGGTATAACAATTCATAATTGAACGTCAAACATGATGCTCTTTTTTTGCATAAAAAATTTGCCCTGTCGTTTACCTGAATATTTGACAGGGCAGCTATTTTGTGGTAAGCATCGGCTTAAATTAGATTATGGGCAATCATCTCCTTCTGCTGTTCTCATTCCACCTAAGAGGGTTTGTACAATTACGCATCGTTTGAGTCCATCATCTGGTGTGGAAACTTTGACAATGAAAGGCACATTATCTTGGCTCACTGTACCTAAATAGTCAAATGTAACGTTTGGGGTGGCATTAAACGCAGTACAATTTTCATCTGTACATACACCAGAAACTAATGTGACCATTCCTGATTTAATTTCCCCATTTGCTCCTAAAGATTGCCAGAATGAGTCACTATTTGGTATTGGAGTTGTTTTAGAGGTAGAGTAAATCTGGAATCTTGCTGGATCATTATAAGGTTTACCTGTGCTAGGATTTGTTTCAGCATCAATGCTAACATCCCGGAATTGAACTATTCGTTCTACCTTTTTTGACTTAGCTTCACTTTGTGCTTTCTGTAAAGCTTGTAATACTAAACTATTTACTGTACGAGTACGCTGTCTTGTAATAAAAGCATCCCACGAAGGAGCAGCGATCGCGCTCAGTATTCCTATTATTAAGACTACTATCAATAATTCTATTATGGTAAAACCTTTATCCAGTTGATTTTTTTTACCAGGAATTTTGACTAAATAATTCTGTAAAATTTGCAATAGTATTGTTTTTTTCATGTCAGTTTCCTAATAGAATCTTTTATCGTATTGAAGAAGGAGACAGGAGACAGGAGACAGGAGACAGGAGACAGGAGGAAAATTACATGGGGATTCTCACCCCAAGTAATTTTGAACACCGTGTAGACGGTGGGGTATTAAACCCACAAAGAAAATGATAATTTGAACAATCTCACTCTACTCTAATGGTTTACGACTTCTTCCTCCTACTTGAGCTGTTACTTTCGGGCAATATGATGGTGATTGAGCACAATTAACTGCTTCTCCAATACGACGTTGAGAGTCTCCTGCTATTGTTATTTCTGCTAATTTATTACCGGTATTTTCATGGATGGTAACTTCATTGAGAGTGAAGCTTTCAACATAATTAACTAATACTTCCAAGTTATTTTCGTAAGTTTCATCTTCTTTCGTCCATCCCTCATAACCTTCATCACTTGTAGGAATTTTAAAACCTCTGTCTCTCTGTAATTTTTTATCCGTATCACCGTTTTCATCAATATATGTTCCTGTAAAATCTGTTACACCATCTTGAATTTGAAATCGGGCAATACGCTTTGGACAAGTTTCACCATTAGGTTGACACCAAATAGAGGTATCATCATCTTCTGTAATCTCATAATAAGCAACTAACGATAATACATAAGCATCGTCATCTTTACATGGAGGTTCTGCGCAAGCTGAAACAGGTATAGCTTCTTCTACTAACTGCCGTTTCCAAAATACCAGAATGGGTTTTCTATTTTCATCGTCATTCTCTGGAAGTTGACCTTCAATTGCGTCAACAACACCCCCTGCTCCATCATGATCGTATACATAGAGCGCTTGACTCATATCTTGAGCTATATAGTCAACTGCTGCTTGAATATCCTGTTCGCTGTTTGCCTTTGCTTGCTCTCTTACATCTGTGTTGAGCATATCAACTACAAAACTTAACAGTGGCACAGTTATTAAAAAAGCAATGATTGTTCCTACCAACAATTCAATCATTGTAAAGCCACTGGTAGGTTTAATTATGGAAGATCGCCTTTGTTGGTATTGTATTTTTAGGAGTGATTTGAGTAAAGTTTTCATCTTTATCCTCTTTCTGCGTTTACTTTTTATTTGATTATTCTTCAGACTTTAATTTGTCGGAGACTTTAGGCGATCTTGATAATTTTGAAATGAATTTTCTGTTGGTGCTATCTCTGTGATTATTTCTACCATTGGCAATCTACGATTACCGATAGCATTTGTAACTACTGATTGCTGTGTTCCTGGGTCAGGGCAACCTGCTCCAGAAGGACAAAGAGAATTTTCTTGAAAAGCATCTGCTCTATAAACTCTCACACCTAAAGCATAACCTCGACGTTTATTTTCTTCTGGCGATAGTGATGCATTGTACGTAATTCCTTGATTGCGAGACCCTTGGACTAACATATCTGAAAGGCTATCTTTTTTACACTCTTGATCTCCATCTCCATCTACACAGAAAAGGTAGTTAGATTGATTAGATTGAGCAGGGTTTGGAGTTGGTGTAGTGCAATATGCTCCATCTTGACATACCAAATCACCTAATTGAGGAGGGTTAACATCTTTAAAATCTAACCCTATTTGATTTGGACCTCTATCGACTGGATCATACCTCACCCAATCTATATAACTCCTCGCCGCTTGTGCTGCCAACTCCAACCTTCGTGCTTGAACGCGGGTTCCTACAGATAGGGCAATAACAGGTGCCACTGCACTCATCAAGAAAGACACCATAATTATTGCCACTAAACCTTCCATAATGGTGTAACCTGCTTCGGGCGATCGAGGTAAACTTTGCATTTTTTTCAGTTTCATCATTTTTATCCTCCTTTTTATTTAATTATCGGCGTTGCTGACTGGTGGGTATGATTTGATAATTTTGTATTTGGGATTTTTGATTTTGGATGGTTTGAACTGCTTGTTAATATTAACTTTTCCCAGCTCCGGTGTTCCCAGATCCCTGCATTTTTTTCAGTTTCATCATTTTTATCCTCCTTTTTATTTAATTATCGGCGTTGCTGACTGGTGGGTATGATTTGATAATTTTGTATTTGGGATTTTTGATTTTGGATGGTTTGAACTGCTTGTTAATATTAACTTTTCCCAGCTCCGGTGTTCCCAGATCCCTGTTCCCTATAAACTTACTTTCATACCTTAATTCAGCAATGCCTAATTATCTATACAGTTATCTGGACGTAGATTGTCATTAACAGCTTTGCTGTCATCCTCTGTTAGAGAGCAAAGCAAAGTTTCAACCCATTCATCATCACGACTTACTTCTCTATAATATTCGTCAGGTTTACTCTCACTTGGTGGACCTGTTAGTTTGAGAGCAAACAAGTCTGGAGACTGAGATAACAAACCAACATCAAAATTCCATTGTCTTGTTGGTGGCATAAAGAAGGGAACCTGACCATTAGTTTCAGTTGAGTTATAGGTATTGAGAGCGTCAGGATCATCGCTGTTAAAAAGATTTGGAGTTGTAAAAGGTAAGACCTGCTGATATGGTGCTGTTCCATACTCACTACGCCGTAATTGAATGAAGGAACCAGAGATAGTTGCTGTTCGGTCTTTCCAGTTTTCTAGGAAACGTGGCAGGTTTGGTAGACCTCCGTTAGTTTCTCCTTCCGTATCTGTAAGAATTCTGGAAGGAACATCCCCTGTCGCTAAAATTAAATTGAATGTTGTATCTGCTGCTTGTGGCAACCACCTAGTTTGATCCACTTTTTGATTGTTTGTGGGAAAAGCATTTCCAGTTGCTGCTGCTTGATTTCTAGTGGCATGAATCTGCAACACAGGCATTAAAAGTGGTTGCTTTACTGTGTTTTGAGTTAAATTTTCTTCAAAGTAGAGAGGGAAGTTATACCCTGAATCTAATTTTCCACCATTAGTTGTGTGGAACCAGAGGGCATTCTTTTCAACTGGAGGATTAGCTGTGTCATAAGGGGAATAAGATGTATCGTCTATTTTAAGAGTAGCTGAATATGGATAGTAGCTAAGTTTTAGATTTCCACCTGTTTTTGATGCTACTCCTATTGGAACTGGTCTCCAGGTTTCATTATCATTTTGTAAAACTAGAACATTTGCTGCTGCACCCTTATTCCAGCCCTCTTTTGGTACATTAGGAGTTAGTTGATCTAAATAACGCAAGAAAGCTACACGACGTGGAAAGCGTTGATATTCTTGTCTAGGAGGTTCAGCAGTTGTTCCAGACCAAAGATCATTTATTGTAATGCTTGTCGAAGTTGACAAGGTATTAGCTGAGATAATTTCCCCTGGTGTTAGTGTACCATCACCATTATTATCTAATAGAACCACCCAATCTGAAGGCTGACAAGCTGATACAGGTAATTTCAAACAAATTTCTGTCAAGTATTCGGTAAACTCACCTCGACGTTGAACTGGAGTCGTAAAGTTATTAAAATAAGAACTATCTACAGCATTATCTTCATTATTTCTATAATCATTGTCCTCTAATGCTGGGTTACTATTGATGACAACATTACTACTTAAACCATTAGTAACAAAGTTGTTGGCATAGAAACCATTGAGTAACCTAGCCAACTTAGTTGTCACTTCTTCTTCATAAAACGTGAGACTCACTGTATCTTCCAGCGTTCCATTTTTATCCAGATCGGTTAATAAGTCTTGTTCTGTAAATTCAAATTCATCATCAGCATCCAAAGTGTTGTTTTCATTAACATCATTATTAATGTTTCCATCTCCACTAAGATCGTAACCCTCAGTAACTATATTACCTACATTATTTCTCAAGTCAAAATCTCCCTCATTGCGGAACCCCGGACGAAAATTACCAGAAAGAAGACTTATAGAATCAGACAAAACAGTCGCTGCACGCCAATTATCTCCCTCAGGGCAAAATCCTGATATCCGGGGGTCTCCAATACGACAAGCAAAGCTTGTGTCTAGTTTTTTATTGGGGTTATAGTAAGCATTGAAATCCCAATCTATATTTTTAGCACCTTGAAATTCACCATGATCGTGCAAGTTAAAATCACCCTGAATATAAGCTGGTAAGTTAGTCACTAATATCAGTCCTTTCTCCTTAACTATACTTTCGATTTTTTCATTATCAGTTTCACCTATCACATTATTGTTATCATTTCGGCTTAGTTTTTCCCCGTTGACCAACATAATGCCATTAGGACGACGAGTAGGATCGAGTCGCCAGTCTGTAGGACTTAATAACTTGCTGGTATCTTCATCAATACCATCTGCCGAAAACTCTGTGCGATCGCTCCTGTCTGGAAGTGCATCATCTCGACTAGCATAAATAATCCCACTATTGGGCAGCAAATACTCTGGTTTTGGACCGACATTTGTTGTACCAAAAGCTATAGTTGTGTTTCGTAAAACATTTAAGTCTAACTGAGTCACCCGAACTTCTAAAGGTTGACGTTCTTCAAGAGATAGATCGTAATTTCCAGTTAAGTTAGCAGGAGTAGTATTAGGGTTACTGCTGAGAGTAAATGTTTCATCGTTAGGAGTAGCAGGGTCATCTGCATCGATCGCCTTAATTTGCCTACCATCCAAAAATGCCACTTCTTTAATTGCCCCATCGGGTATAACGTTGCTAGTAACAGTAGAAAAACCAGGAGTACCCAAAATACCAAGAGCGCAAGCAGTTGAATGTATAGCCGCTTGGTCTACTAAGTTCCGATCGTCTGCATCCTTCAATAAAGCTGTTCTCAAGGGTCCATTAACAAATCTACCGTTGGGGAAGACCAAATTAGCTTGATTTTCTAGAATACTTGGACTTGTTCCACCCAATAGCTTGCTTGTAGAGTCTTCTGTTGATTTCCCTGGTACTGTGTATGTTGGAGGGCCATATACTATACCGTTATTAGATTTACCATTTGGAGCTGTAGTCGCATCAAAATTTTCTGCCGTCTCTTCACTGGTTGGATCGTAGTAGCTACTAACACAGGCAATAGGAGTTTGAGTAGGAGTAGTACCCTTTTCATAACTACTCTCTGCATAGTGATAGACTGCTGTTGCCCGCATCCGCAGATCGCCCTTTGCATATTTAGGAGTATTGGGGTCTATTGTTGGGGGATCTGTCACTGTTGTGGTTTCTGTATCTGGATTAAATAAGTTCCTCCAAGTTTGATCAACGTTATCATAAACCATACTACCAACCACAGCCTCGGGTGGGTCGCTACCTGGTACATTTTCTATAGGCGACATTGGCATCGTATCTGGCCAAACTATCTTAAATTCTTCGATGACAGTAGTTGCCGGATCGTCGTATTTCTTGACTTCACCATTCTCAATAATATTTGGTGGTGGTAAAAATGAATTTTGCCTCTCATAAACCCCTGCTCCCGTAATAACTCGCAAACCTCCATAACCATCAACAGCACTTTCTGGTTCTTGTGCCGCTGCCAGTTCCCAGAAACCATTTCTATCTGGATTTCCTAGATCGGCCAATTCTTGTATTTGAGTTGTACGCGTTCGAGGTGTATCATCATCGTCCCAAGTTGTTGCACCATCCACTTGTTGCGTGGTGTCCTCTCCAACAAATTGTGGTGGATCTTGAGATTTATCATACCTCTTAAGTGGTAAGTTATTACCCACAAGAATGCGATCGCCCAGGTATTGTTCGACATCATCTACTATGTTATCTGGATTTGTTGCAGGAGGCCTATCTAACAATAAATCTAGACCACTGTTAGTCGTTTTGGTTCCTACCTTTGGATTATCTTCAAACAAGAAGGTAGTAGGAAACATCCACTCATCTATTGGCCTCAAACTCTCTCCGTCACCATTAATCGTAGCAGCACCTGTTTTTCCATCCAAAGCATCTGCACCTAGCGCCACTTCTTTAAAAGGAACTTTGCGAGTTCGTTCTTTAAAATAAGCTTCTAGTGCTTGTTGTCTAGCTATTTCTTCAGATGTTCCGTTGTCTACTAGATCCTTAACCTGTTTGGTAACTTCTGGTGGATAGTTACCTGGAGTATCTATAACTGCATTTACCATTGCAGCTATGCGTTGACGATAAGCTTGTTCGTTATACGCTGCATCTAGTGGTGATGAATCTTTGTTTATAGACTCAGTATCGCCATCTTTAATTTCTGCTTTAATTGGGTCGTTATCTTTACCCTGAAATAAATGTACTGTAACCGGATCTGGGTTATCGTCAACTTTTCTAGTACGACCGTTGATTAATTGTCCACCTACAAGAATCTTACTATTCTCAGCCTCGTAAAAACAGGAACTTCTACCACTAACCTGATAAATCTTAAATTCGTCAAAGTGCATTAACATCAAGTTACTACTTGCCAATATCCTGCCATTGATGTTAAACTCAAAACCTGGAGCTGCTTCTAGATCGCTCTCGTATACCACAGCATTATTTGCTACGGATTTTCGTTCGTAGTCTTGCTGATATTCCAGTGCCGAAAATCCTGTTGTACCACTATAATTTTCAAAATCTTTGCCCAAACTTTGATCCTTTGCTGAAATCAGACCTGCCTGAGTTGTATCAGTGATTGGTACAGTTGCAGTATAAACAAAGAAACTTTTCCTCAAGTTGCTACCTGATTTAAACCAACCAGAATTTCCCACTAGACTAAAGCTAGTACCACTAGCTCCTTCACACCCTGGATTCCCCAAACTGTCAAATGGTGATTGAGGCGGTGTTCTTGCTTCTAACGGTGTTCTTTCTCTATTAAATTCTCCACTCTCTGTATCCCTTGTAGGACTGCGGAAGAAAATACCATAAAGAGTATAACTATCATAATTACCATTATTATCTGTATCTACTGGATATCTCCAAGCAGTTGTAATTTGTTCATCGTCCTCCAATAGGTCGTCTTCTCCCGAAACTTCAAAGCCATCTCCATCAATATCAAATTTTACTTTCAGTGCCGTCTCATCACCAAATGTATAACGATCTTCAGTGTTTAAATCTTCATCCGGCGACATTGTTCTAGATAACAAATCGTCTGTGGGAGTTCCTTTCGGAAGACTAGGATCTGCATTTAACAAATAATCAATTTTTGCACTTGCCCTTTCCAAAGCAGGAGCAGCAGCACTCAACACCTGCTGATTTACCTTAACATTTCTTGCCATTTCAGCCCTGTCAAAAGACCTGAGCAAAATAGCAATACTCAACAAAACTACTACCAACAAAACCATAGTCACAGTGGGCAAAACAAAACCTGCCCCTGAGTACCTACTTCGATTATTTATTACATTCCAGAGCGATCGCCTCAACTTTCTCTCCATGACTCGATACCAACTCCGGATATTACGGAAAATATAAAATATATTTTTGAGAAACTTATTCTTTGACATAATAGCCTTCCTGCCCCTAATTGCAAATGGTTTAGTTGGCAAACCGTAAATTTATATAACTATATTATAGTGACTTAAATTTAGTCCCTACCTCTACTTTTAGCACAGCACAACTCGAACAGCACCCCATAACCGAATTTTGGATAGCACAAATATTGGTCAAGCATACTAAAGTGCCTAACCTAACCTAAATATTATTCCCTAAATGAAAGGTTAATCTATCAACTTATCAACGAAACTATATTTTTTTTAATCTTCTGCCTCACACCCGGCGCTCCTAGGTTCGGCGGACTGTGTTCCCAAACCCAATTACTGTCTACTTGACATCCTCCCCGGCCTAAAGGCGCGGGGATTCCTACCAAGCCGTAGCTCCTCGGTGGGTTGACGTTTTGCTGACCCAAAGCTCCGCTAACACAGGCTGCTGCTACTTTGGCAGTAGTCTTACGCTTGCCTCCACGTCCGTTTTTTGTCTCGGACTGCCCGCCCGCGACTAATATATTTATTGCTGCATTCTTGTCTCTATCGTGTTTTGCACCACAGTTAAGGCATTCCCACTCTCGCACTTGAAGGTCTAATTTGCCTCCACGAAAACCACAACAACTGCATTTTTGGCTGGTTGGCTCCCAACGATTAATTACTCTCAAATCCCGACCGTATTTTTCTGCTTTACCTTCTAGAAGTGTTCGGAATGTCCGCCAACCTAAATCTGATATTGCTCTGGATAATTTACGGTTTTTCACCATACCAGATACATTCAAATCCTCTAAAACAATTGTTTGGTTTTCACGAATTATTTCAGTGGATAATTTATGCAGAAAATCTGTCCTAGTGTCTTTTACTTTGGCATGAAATTTAGCTACTCTCAATCTAGCTTTTCCATATCGTTTAGACTTTAAAGTTTTCTTGGATAATGATTTACTTAACTTTCGATACTTTTTAATCCGCTTTTTCAATGGTTTAGGAGCATCAACCTTTGTACCATCGCTAAATGTAGCAAAGGTTTTGATGCCTAAGTCTATCCCCACTGAATTATCAATCTGAGGCAATATTTTGGCACAAGTTTCTACTACAAAACTTAAGAAATATCTATTAGCTGAGTCTTTAATAATAGTTACTGATGATGGAGGAGCAGGTAACTCTCTAGACCAAACTATCTTGAGTTTTCCAATCTTAGCTAAATATACTTTATGCTGACCAACTTTAAAACCTCCTCTTGTAAATCTAGCAGTTTGCTTTGACTTTCTACTTTTAAATTTAGGAGGTTTTACAGGTTTACCTTTTCTCTGGCCTTTAGTCGATTTAAAAAAGTTTTGGTAAGCTTGGTTTAAATCATTCAAAGATTGCTGCAATGGTATATTAGAAACTTCTTTAAGCCACTCTCTATCTTCAGTGTTTTTTGCTTGAGTAATAAACTGTTTTTGCAGTTGTGAGTTAGTGGGTTTCTTACCTCCTGATTTGTATTTTTCTTGACAACAAGCTAGGCTATCATTCCAAACAACACGAACGCAACCAAATAGCTTTGCTAATTGATGCTTTTGTCCCGGTGTTGGATATATGCGATACTTAAATCTAGCTTTCATAATTCGATATTTAAACTAACAGTATTGTAACATATTCATTGAAACACTTAACAACTAAAAAGTCGCCCTAGAAGGGCGAGGCTTGGGACCCAATTTTTCGGTCAAATCAGTATTCTTATTTTTCTGATTTATCCCCAAGTTTTGGCGGTTGATATGTACTGTATTTCTTGCACAGTGGCGAGTATGTTTCCACTTAGGTTTTGGTCCTCTTTTTCCTTTAGATATTCGTGGAATTCCTTGATATAGAGGTATTACCCAAGTTTTGCCATTGATTTTTTTGCTCCTTGAATTCTGCCTTGCTTAAGCAATACCCGAATTCTCTGAGTAGTAATGCTTAAAAGTGTTGCTGCTTCAGTGGTACCAATAAACATAGCTAAAACTATTGCGTGTAAACAAATGGTTATTTTTACTCATTATAACTGTGCGATCGCGAATTAATCTAACACAGGACTTTTTGATTTCTGTTTTCAAAAAAACTTTAGGCTAGTTGGCGTTGCTGATTTGAGGTATGATATCTTGTCCGGATAAGAGGGCGAGCAAAAAACTTTCTCCTTTTACTCGGGGTTTCTTATTCTTTCTTCCTTCCTGACTCCTGAGTTCCCCTCCTGGGAGGGGGAGGGGCGAGGGGTGGGTTGACTCCTGACTCCTAAAGAATCAAAATTAATACCATACACGTGCTTCAGCAACGCCGGCTAGTTCTGCTCCTGGCCTACTTCTGTAAATCTACTTAATATATATTCCTGCTGAGACTGATCAAATACCTGATAAAACTTTTGTAATCTAGTATTTACTGCACCCTGACTAACAACTCTCCCTGACTGTTTTCTCACCAAAGATTTAGCAGTCTCTTGATAATCTTCGAGCATTTTATTATCAAATTCTATACCTATAAATTTGCATAATTCCTTTAAAATAGTAGGTGTATCATCTACCAATTTTTCATACTTCACCAGAATATGATTATCCTTATGTAAATGCTGAGAAGTAATATTTACAGCCTCAATCCATCGATCAATACAATGGTCTATATCAAACCCACCATACCAAAATTTCGGATATTTATTCGACACTTCATAAAGTGAAGCAACTACATCTATTCCATTTCTTTGAATATGAATAAATTTAGCTATAGGAACATTCTTTTCTATGTAGTCAATATGTCGTATATGTTCGGGAGTTTTTTCTAACCAAATACTTTTACCTTCTTCCTCAGCTAGCAGATTCATAATTTTCAGAAATCTGCGAGTATATTGCCTAATAAATAAAGTATTTTTAGGTAAATATTTCAGTAAATCTGGGCGGTTAATTTCATTTTTAAACAAAGTCTCTAACTTAGGTCGTAATCGTCGCGAAGCCATACCAAGTATTCGTCTTTTAGGTTCATTATCTGGTAGTAAATAATGAAAAAATTTTGTTTCTGGTAAAGAGATAATCTCTGGATGTGCTGTCAATAAACTTTGTAAATATGTCGTACCAGAACGGGGACAACCAAAAAGAAATAAAGGTAATTTTAATTTATTGTGCATTTCAATATTATAGCAATTCTCATATTAGTGAGGTACAAAATTCGTTTTTGTTAGAGAGTAGAAAGTAGGGGGAAAGAATTGATAATTTATGTGCAATAATTGACTTTATTTTTTATTATCATTTTCTTTGTGGGTTTAATACCCCACCGTCTACACTGTGTTCAAAATTACTTGGGGGAGCGTAGACGCGGAGCGGCCCTTCGTTGACTATCCCCATGTAATTTTCCTCCTGTCTCCTGTCTCCTGTCTCCTGTCTCCTTCTTCAATGGAGATGTCTATTCACGCAACTAGAAGCTGATAGCTGACCGCTGACCGCTGACTGCTATTTCAAAGTAAATCCATAAATAACTGTTTAGCAGTTTTTCCTACCACATCCCAATTTAATCGTTGTTGATATTCTTTAAATGATGACATTGCTAATTTTTGATATCTAGGATAATCACTCATTCGGGAAATTATATAATCACAATATTCTTTAATTTCTGCATCAAAAGCAAAAGTTTTACCATTAATATCTTCTTTAATTACAGTTGGAATACCTGCAAGATTTGTAGTCAAACAAGGCACTCCAAAAGCATTAGCTTCTATCAAAACATTAGGAGCACAATCTTCTCTAGTTGGCAAAATCATCAAATGAGAATCAGCTACTAATTGCCTCATTTTTGACTCTCCTTCTGGTTTTGATTTATCAATATATCCCACTATATTAATAAAATCCGGCAAAGGTTTAATCTCCGGTTTACAGCCAATAATTGTTAGTTCAGCATTAAAACCCATTTCATTTAACTGTTTAACAACTCCAACAGCAATATCTCCACCTTTTCTATCCCAATCTATGCCAGAAAAGATTAATTTACAAGGTTTTTCTTTTCTTGATTTAACAATATTTTCTACCTCTTCAAAAGTTCTTCCAGGCTTAAGTTCAATATTAGCGCCCCTGGGAATTACATAAATTTTCGACTCATTAACTTGGTAATGTTTAACAGCATTTTCGGCAGCCCAATCTGAAGTAAATATCAAAAGTTTACATTTATCTATTGCTGCTTTTTCAATATTATATATACTTTTTCTAGTCTCTTGACAAATATTACTTAATGCTGGGTAGTAATCGACCAATGCTATTGTTAATGTATCTAACCACAAAACAATTGGTTGTTGACATTTCAAATATGCAACTGTTTGAACACCCTCTGTCGCCAGTACAATATCCGACTTTAATATAGATAGTTTTCGAGCTACCTGATAAGCATAATCTCGACATATTATTGGGTCTGCCCATCTGTAATAATCTTGTTTAAATACCTTACTATAGAGTAACCATTTACTTCTTGTCACCCATGAATAGTGTTTTTCTAGAGGACCAAGATAGTTAACAGTAATATCCTGACTTTCTAAAGTTTTTGCAATGTAACTATTTGAGCCATAATTCCCTTTTTTATTAGAAGGCCAGCTAGCAGGATTATGAACATCATAGGTTGTAGAATAAGCTATTTTCATAGATATATTTCTGATTTACTTATATATATTTATATCAAGTACAAATTAAATATTTCTACATCCTTAAGATTAACAATTATTCAAAACTTCCATAAATAGTTTCTTTGCTTTTTGACCAGCCACTGACCAATTGAGACGATACAAATATTCATTAAACGATGACATAGCTAATTGTTCATATTTTGGATAATTCGTCAAGTAATTAATTATATATTCACAATAATTATCTACTGAGGTATCTACCGAAAATATTTTGCCATTTATTTCATCCTTAATTACTGTGGGTATTCCAGCCACATTTGTTGTCAAACAAGGTACTCCAAAAGCATTTGCTTCTACCAAAACATGAGGGTTAGTGTCTGCTCTAGTTGGTAACATCAAAAAATGGGATTCACTTATTAACTGAGAAATCCGCAATAAACCATTACCTTTAGACTTATCAATATATCCTAATGGTTTGACAAAACTAGGTAACGGCTCGTCAGAAATAGGTTGACAGCCGATAACAGTTAATTCTGTTTCTAGACCTAATTTATTTAATTTTTTCGCTACCTCTAAAGCTATATCTCCCCCTTTTCGCTGCCAAAAAACTCCAGAAAAAATGAGCTTACATGGTTTATTTCCTCTTGATTTAACTAAGTTTTGAATATCTTCAACAGTTCTATTAGGTCTCAATTCTATATTTGCACCTCTAGGAATTACTTGGATTTTTGACCGTTCAATTCCATAGATTTTAACTACTGTCTCCACTGCCCATTCTGAAGTTACGATGAGAAGCTTACACCTTTCTAAAGCTGCTTTTTCTAGTGTATAGATATTATTTTTAGTTTCCTGACATAGATTACTAAGGTAGGGAAAAAAGTTAATTAATTCCGCTAAGGTTGTATCTATCCAAATAACTAATGGCTGTTTACATTCTAGATAAGCAGTAGGAGTTGCTCCTTCAGGAGAGAGAATAATTTCGGTATCTAAATTTGCCAGTTTTTCTGCTACCTGATTAGCATAATTTTTGCATACAATAGGTTCAGCCCAATTATAATAATCAGTTTTAAATAAGTGCCTATAAAACAACCATTTACTTTTAGTCAGCCAAGAATATGTTTTTTGTAAAGGTCCCAAATAGTTGATGATAATACCTTGATTAATTAAAGTTTTGGAAATAAAATTACTAGCACCGTAGTTACCGCCATTGTACTTAGACCAACTTGCAGGATTTAGAGCATCATAAGTAGTAACGTAAGCAATTTTCATATATTACTCTTACTGTGATTTTTGTGAGTACAAATATATTCAAAGTATTCAATAGTTTGCTGACTTAAATTTTGCCATCCTAACTGTTCTAAATTAGCTTGTGGCGATCGCCCTTCTTTGACTGCCCACTCTAACCCAGATTCTAAAATCTCTTTTGTTAGGTCTCCTGGATACAGCTTTACCCAATCTTGCCCCACCTGTTCCTGCAACTCTGCCATTGCTCCCTTATTAGGCACTAATATAGGGCAATCAAAAGAAAGAGCTAACAATGCACTACCTGAATTTAAAATCTCTTGAAACGGTAATATTACTAAATCTGCAGTCTGAAAATATTCTTGTAACTTCTCATCCGGTACAAACTCAAACTTTAATTTGACCCTAGAATCATTCTCTGCAACTTGAGATATCTGAGTACCAATTTCTGGAACTTCTAGTTTACCTGCCACTAATAATATCCAATTAGCAGGAGCTAATTCTCGAAAAACTCGGACTAGATGAGGTACATTTTTGTAGTAGTCGATATAACCGAGAAATAAAAGTACATGGGAGTCAAAAGGAACATCTAAATTTGTTTTAGCTACCTCACAATTTATATTATTGGGGTAGACCTCTCGATAATGACCATGAGGAATAACTGCGTGGGGGCGATCGCTCAATCTAGGAAAAGTTGCATCTGCTAACTCTTTACTTACTTGGCAATGACTAATACATCCATCTACTCGCTTGATCAGTTCTGACTGAAACCAGTGTGCCAACTTAGGATGTAAGAGGTTGTGGGGATATTGGTCGTGAATTGTCCAAATCACTTTTGTTCCTCTAACCCTAACCCAGTCTATAGCAAGAAGCATAGTTACAGCCCGCAAACCTGCTACTACTAGGTTTGGATGACGGACAATAGTTTCTGTAGGCCAGTGAAGGTGAAAAATATCATAGTATTGGCGTAGCAGTTTGCCAAAAGAAAATTCCGTAACTGTTAGCCCTTGTTGCACTACCTGAGAATATAATAGCCAGTTATAGGGGTTTTTATACCTAGTTTTAAATGCTGGCCAAGCAATAATTTTCATTAAAATTCCCGACAATCAATGCCACTCAAACCTGGTTGAGATTTTACTACTGAAGTATAGTTTGGTTCAACTGTATTCAAATAGCCATTCTTCCACAAGTAAAAAGGACTTTTCAAACTATTAATATATAGTTCAAACTCACAAGCTGCCACTACATCTGTTCGTAACTTCAAACCATATTTGAGTAAATGACGGATAATTTTCCGACTATCATTTGCCGTATAAGCGAAAAAAGCCAATGGTTTTAACCATGGTTTAACTCCTAACATTCGAGTAACATAACGACTCAAACCAATACCACGGAAAAATTTAATTAGATAATCTTTTTGTGTTCGATGTTGAGGAATTTTGTGAATTACTTCCATTGCTGGATTATACCAAATTTCCCAGCCTGCTTTTTGAATATAACTAATAGTTTCTGTATCTTCACCTGTTAACATTGAACCCGGTACTCTACCACCTAATATACATTGCTCTGGAACACTTTCTAACCATGCTTCCCGACGAACTACTAATCCAGCGGAAGGAGGTATTACCTTAATTGCAGGCTGATATAATAATGGTTGTTCTCCTCTTTCTGTGATGGCAAAAAATGATTTAATTCTGTCAAAATCAGGTGGTAGTTCTCCAGAAAAATCTCCATGAATTTGACTAGCATAAGCTCCTGCTTTTGGATATTTTTGAGCAAATTCATAAGCTGCTGCTACCCAATTTTCTGCTGGGATATTATCATCATCTAAGAAACCAATTAACGGAGAACTTGCTATTTCTACTGCTTTTTTTCTAGCAAATCCTGCACCTTGTTGTGCTTCATAACAGTATTTTAATGGAATTTTATCCGACCAGTTTTCTTGATATCTACTAATGATTTTTTTTGTATTATCTGTGCTGTTATTATCTACAACTATAATTTCCCAAGATAGTCCTTCTACTCCGATTTGAGCAAGTAATTTGTCTAGAACTAATGGTAATCGTTCAGCTCCATTATAAGTAGGAATTGCGATAGTAAAGTTAGCCATAATAATTAACTTTTTTTTATAAATCTTGCTATATCGATATGTACCTAATATTTTCGCAATTAGGCCACATTTTTTTTTCGTAATGTAGTAATGCAGTATAAAATGTGATACGAAAAATCAGGATTTATATAGTATCCGGATAATTAGTCAGTAGTCAGTAGTTAGTAGTTAGTATGTAGTTGGTATTTAGTAGTTCAATAGAGCGTTGGTAAATCAACAGATGAAACCTTAGAGACTGTTTGTAAAAGGAATATTAAATCCAGGCGTAGTGGCGTGACACGCCTAAAATGGTGCAATAGATTTTTATTCAAATACATTAACCGTAAAGATTAGAGCATTTTTCTAATACACTATTTTAGCTGTGTCAGTCTAGTAGGGTGGGTTAGGCGACAATAACAAAGAATCGGAACAAAAGTTTAACTTTCCGCCGTAACCCACCGAATATCGAGTATTAAGCACTCTGGCCATCTTAATCTTTAGTTTACAAACACTCTCTTAAAAGCCATCTGTTTCTGATACCTCTAAATATTCTACCATAGTAAGTGGTGGGTGTCACCCATCGGAGAAAATCATCTTACCAATTACCAACACCCCTCAATAGTCAATATTCAGTATTTACAGCAGATTCGGTGGTATGTGAGGTACAAACAAATATTAACGATCAACTAAAGAAAAACTTCCGAAAACTCTCCATAAATGATTTTAGGGCTACATTGCTGAAGTCAATTTTGATGGACTAATATGCACTTAGTCCTCTTGAGAGGATTTTTGTCTCATATCATGTCCGTTTAAAAGCGTGAGAAAAAACTTTCTTCTCCTCTTCCTTCTTTTTCCCTCCTAACTCAGTCCTCCTCCGTAGTTCTTTATAAGTATTCAACCAAACATTATATCATGGCAAAAATTGGAAGTCCTGGGTGACGATCGCTCTTTAATATTTAGTTAACAAACAAAAAATCTCTGATACTAAATCTTGCGCATTCTTGCTACATATTCTTGAGAGTAGGGAGTAGGGAGTAAAGTTCAAAAATATAATATATCTTGGCTTAATGCCGATAATCGTTACAAAAATTACTAAACCATTATTATTACTGAATAACTGAAGTCTTAATGAAGTATGGCATTATTTTTGGGAATTGGTATTAATCCCTATCATTTTTAGAAAAAAATAGCCCTGTCCTCATCAACTATAGGACAGGGTTAAATTAGATGAGATGAGTATAAAGAAAAATATATCAGCACTTATTCAAGTTAATGCCAGCGGCCTTAGCCATAGCTTGTATACCTTTGTTTTCTAAAGTTTTAATTGCTTTAGTCGATAATCGTAGTTTGACCCAACGATTACCTTGAGGCCACCAAACTCTCTTCCATTGGAGATTTGCTTGCTGTAACTTGTGGGTGCGGATATGGGAGTGGGAAACTGCATAGCCATTATTAGCTTTCTTTCCAGTCAATTGACATTTACGACCCATGATTTGTCTACCTAAATTTTTTCCACAGCCTATCTATTATCTCAAAAATCAAAAAGTTAATCAACCTTCTTCCTTCAACTTTTGACATCCTCTCCCGTTAAATAAGAGCGATTATAACGGGAGATTCCCAAACCTCACGATTCAGCTTTACTGCTTGAGTAGCACTTATCTAGCTTGAAAACTCCCCGACAGTACCCCAACGAGCGTCAATTTATTCTACGATCTGCAAAGGCCAAAGTGACACCTCATTGTGAGGATATCCACATTATTATAAGATAATTCTATCTGAGTATGATTTTAAGTTATACTCTTGCTAGTCTTGGTCAGTATCTGTTTTTATTTTGGTCGCGATTCATCTCCCGGTAAATTGGAGATTATACCGGGAGTCCTCAAAGCTCCATTTTAGCTAGCAGTTTTCAAATAGATAGACTAAAGTGGCCAAAGTATTCTCCTACTGCCTACTCCCGCGCACCAAAATAATTTTGTAGTCTACTTATGTAATTCGATCAAATTACTTTTTCAGTTAACTGAGTCAAGACCTGATTAGACCTTTCCACAAATTCTTTCATACCCTCAGCATCAAAACCTTTTTGTGCCATTAAAGCTAAATCATAAACATGATGACAGATTTGTTTAGCCAATTCTGCCGAAGGAGATTCTCCACTACCCTGAATAATACTACCTTGACTGAGATTAGCCAGATTCTGAATCAGTGGGTGAGCTGTATTTACCACTAGAACGTGGTCTTCTGGAAATTCTGCTTTTTCCTGCTGCAACATAGCAGTCATATCTCTCAATCTTCGCATAGCTTCTGGCAGCAATACCATTGCTGGTGGAGTAGTTTTGCTATCTTCTGATTTTAATGCTTGAGCTTTAACATTTATCTTGGGTTTATTCAGCGCTTTTTCAAATAATTCTTTAATTTGTTCGCTGCGAGTTTTATTGGTAGCTGGATCGACTATTTCTGATTGATTTTCTTTGTCAATTAATGTCTCATCTAGATCGGAATCTACCCTAGAGAATTTAACATCTTGATATTCTCTTTCTAGAAAACTAATAAAGTGGGTATCAATGAAAGAGTCGAGAAATAAAACTTCTAAACCTTGATTTTTGTGCAGCTCTACATAAGTTGCTTGAGATGCAGGTTCAGTACAGTAATATACACGGTTTTCATGGCGTTCTTTATTACGTTCTAAATATTCTTTGAGAGTTGTGTAATAAAAACCTTGTTCATCAGTATTTTTAGCATCAGAATTTTCTGGAGTTACTTCTTGCCAAACATCTTCTCCTTCTGCTTGTACTTCTACTGCTGGTTTAGCCTCAGTTTCAGTTGTTTCAGTTGAGTTAAGTTTGGCTGTAGTGCGGAAAATTATGATATCTTCTACTTGCTTTTTAAACTTATCGTCATTCAAAGCACCAAACTTAACAAATGTACCTACATCTTGCCAACAACTGATATATTTATCTTTTTCATCACGATAAATTTCTTTCAGGCGATCGCCTACTTTTTTGGCTATATAATCGGCGATTCTTCTGACAGTTCGATTACTTAACAGGGAACTGCGAGAGACATTGAGAGGAATATCTGTACTATCAATTACTCCTCGTAAAGGCATTAAAAATTTAGGAATAATTTCTTCACAATGGTCGGTAACAAATACTTGATTACAGAATAGTTTGATATTACCTTGGGTAACATCTACATCTGGCTTTAGTTTAGGAAAATAAAGAATTCCATTAACAATAAAAGGATAGTCAGTATTGAGATGAACCCATAATAGAGGCTCTTCTTGGAAAGGATAAAGATGACGATATAGTTCTAGATAGTCCTCTTGAGTAACATTTTGAGTAGATTCTCGCCAGATTGCTTTGTGTTTATTAACTACTTCTTCTTCAAATTTTATTGCCACTGGCATAAAATCACAGTAGGTTTTAATTAACTGTTGAATTCGAGTAGTTTCAAGATATTCTTGTTCTTCATCTTGGAGAGTTAAGGTAATAGTTGTACCTCTTTCTGTACGAGGAGAATCTGATAGTTCAAATTCTGGAGAACCGTCACAACTCCAATGAATCGCTTCTGCACCTTCTTGATAGGAAAGGGTATCAATTTCTACTTTTTTAGCAACCATGAAGGAGGAGTAAAACCCTAAACCAAAGTGACCAATAATTGCGTCTTCATCACCACCTTTATATTTTTCAATGAACTCTTCAGCACTGGAGAAAGCCACTTGATTAATATATTTTTTTATTTCATCAGCGGTCATCCCAATGCCATTATCAGTAATCGAAAGAGTTTGATTATCTTTGTCTATTTTAATTTCTATTTCTGGATTAGTAACATCACCACTATACTCTCCAGTTCGAGCCACCATTTTAAGTTTAGCAATGGCATCTACACCATTAGAAACTAATTCTCTTAAGAAAATTTCATGGTCAGTATAGAGAGATTTTTTGATAATTGGAAAGATATTTTCAGTATGGATACTGATCTTACCTTTTTCTAGGGTTGTACTCATAATGTTTATCTATTTTATCTATGGGAATTAATTTTACTTGAGCATTTAGGTAGTTATCCAGGTTCGTTATCTCTTGATAGATATAAAATCAGAGAAATATTCTGGCCATTTACCAAGAGACTTATTGCTCAATACTATTTAATGATTGTGATTTATTGAGTCTTTTTTTTAAACAGGGATTGCACCAAACATCTGATTCGGATTTCACTACCTAAGCAGTTTTAATATAATACCAAGGGCGATCGAGCCATACCTTCAACAATTAATAATTAATAATTACCTCTCCTTGAAAAGAAGAGAATTGACGCGGAGCGTGAAAATTTTTTCTTCTCTTGGTCGATTGGATATGGCGAGGAGACCTTGCCATCCCACCCTTCAGGAAGCTCCGAAGATCGACTGCTTTTTTCTCCTTTAAAGGAGAAGCTTTAAACCTTAATTATTCGGTAATAGTAAGGGTAAAGAAGGAGGAAAAAGAAATAAATAAGAAAAAGGGAAACAATATATATTAATTCTATATATTATAAAAAGTAAGACTATTAAAGAGTTAATCTGTTGAGGAAAATCAATAATTTACAGGAATTGTCTAAATAACTCAAAAAAAATGCGCGATCGCCAGTCTATTTTACTGCTTTTTTTGTCTAAAATTATAATTTTGCCATAAGATGTTTTTTGAGCATTCTATATCAGGAACTTGCTTCTTATTATTAAGAGACTTAATTGAAACTCCAGAGTGGCCAGATAATTATCAAAAAAAGATGTTATATCCACCTAATTATCAAAAAATTTAGAAGTTTTTATGAGCAGTCAAAAAATAATCTGAAATTCAATTTTTTAATAAAATTATATATACAAGCGGAATTATTTACTATCCCTCGCGCGTGGTTCAGGGTTACACAGAAATCATATTAGAATGATCAGGCTTAAACCTTGGCAAAGACCTTTAGCATTTTTCGCTTATCTAGTTAATGATTCTCGGAAAGCTTTATCTTACTTTATCAAAAACTATAATTTGCTGAAAACTGATATAGTTGCTGCTTGTGAAATGACACTACTATTAAGCATTTTAGTTAGTCCATTTTATCTATGGAAAGTGCATTCCCGTTCCGACCGCTTTTTCTCCATGAATGGAGAGGATTTATACCTGAATTTTTCGGTAAAGTGACTTAATTTCTGTTTAATTAGTTTTTATACCATGTCCGGATAATTAGTGATGAAAACACTTTTTTCCCTATATCCTACCTCCTACCTCCTACCTCCTATCTCCTATCTCCTGTCTCCTGTCTCCTGTCTCCTGCCTAATTATTTATAACTGTTCAACCGGACATGATATTACTCCATCCTCTGTGACTAGCGTTTGCTGCTGGGGATAGTCGCGTTCAACTTAGTCTAGAAAAACAAATTCCTTCCCTAAGTTTTAATTTGCGTTTTTCTTGTTCAGCTACAAGTAATTTTTGCTCTTTTTTCTGATTCTGAATATCAAGACTATGACCAATAGCTACCGGGACACTACCAATCAACTTTTTGATTGGTAAACTGCCAAAGTTTCCATCTCTAAATTAAGCCAGCAATACTACTAATTATTATAAAGCTAAACCAACTAAGAGAAATAATATGTTTTCTTAGACGAAATTTTGATGTCTAATTATTAGATATATTTTTCCAAAATAAATATTTATATCACTAATATCAACAGAAACAAGTTATTTTTAATTTGTTTTAATTTTTTTATCAAAAAATATTGATTTAACCAAAATTTATCCTTTTCATATTCTTCTTTTAAAACAATTATGGGATCATACGTTCTGTACAGATTTTTCTGAGTAATTAGTTTTTCAGGAATCAATCACACAAAACTTGATTTTTTCAATCTTAAATAAAGATGACATTTACAACAAATCAACCTGCTCAAATGACAGGTCTTAACGGCTATAAAGTTAAGCCTGTTATCACCATTGGTGAAACTATTCCTGGAACTTCAGGAAATTATACTCCTCCGGGAATTCTTGATGGTATTGGAGCTTTTGAACTTGAGGAAGATACAGTTCGAGTTTTGGTTAACCACGAGTTAAGAAGCGGTGTTGGTTATGCCTATGCTTTGGCAAATGGCACTGAACTCACAGGAGCCAGGATCAGCTATTTTGATATAGATAAGGAGACCCTAGAAGTAGTTGATGCAGGTCTTGCTTATGACACTATTATCAATCGCAATGGTGAAGTAGTAGATGACATATCTGACATAGAATTTGGAGGATTAAATCGTTTCTGTTCTTCTATCTACGTTGAAGGTAACCAGTTTGCAAGTGGTTCGGGTATCGTTGATAACATTTATTTCACAGGAGAAGAAACTTTTGGTGGAACTGAATTTGCATTAGATATTGAAAATAACACCCTTCATGCTGTTCCTTGGTTAGGAAGAGCTGGTTGGGAAAATATAACTCAGGTAGATACTGGAGATACTGACGAAGTAGGTATATTAGTGGGAGATGACCGTGAAGCAGCTCCTCTACTTCTTTATGTAGGAGAAAAAGATACAACTGAAGGAGCAGGTTTTCTAGAACGTAACGGTTTAGCTGATGGTAGTCTCTATGTTTGGGTTCCTGATGCAGAATTAGGTGATACTGAAGGAGAAAATGATCCAGATAGCAATCCCGATCCAGCAGGGTTTAACGGAACAGGAAACAGTGAGTCAGGAACATTTGTCGAAATTGATTATTATCGCCCAGAAGAAGCAGGAAGTGCAGAAGATACAGATGGGGATGGCAGTATTCAAGATGAACTAGGTTATGATGAAATGGGATTTGCTACCCAAACTCAACAAGATTTACTTGCGGAAGAAGCGGGTGCTTTCCAATTTTCTCGTCCTGAAGATGTAGCGACAAACCCTGCTGATGGTACGGAAGCGGTGCTAGCTTCTACCGGTCGGAGCGGTCGTTTTCCTGATGATGTTTGGGGAATAACTTATAGTGTTAACTTAGAATTTGGTGATTCAGACATCACTGCTGACCTAAAAATTCTCTATGATGGAGATGATGCAGGAGATGGACAGTTTGCACATCCTGATTTTGGACTGCGTAGTCCAGATAACTTAGATTGGGCAGATGATGGTTACATTTACATCAATGAAGACCGATCTATTGGAGAATTTGGAGATACATCTGGAGAGGAAGCATCTATCTGGAAGTTAGATCCAACAACTGGAGAACTGATCCGTGTTGCTCAAATGGATCGTTCAGCAGTACCAGGAGAGCCTATTCCTCAAACTGATGGAGACCCTGATGATATAGGTGATTGGGAATCTTCTGGAATTTTAGATGTTTCAAGTTTGTTCGATCAAGAACCTGGTGAGTTATTTCTGTTTGATGTTCAAGCGCACAGTCTCAGGGATGGAGTTATAGCAGAAGAAAATTTGGTACAAGGAGGACAGTTAGCTTTTCTTCAAGAGATCCCCGAACCAAGAAGTGAAGCAGTACCATTTACTCATGCTCACAATGATTATGAACATGATTTTCCTCTCTTTGATGCCCTCAGCTATGGGTTTATTAGTGTAGAATCAGATATTTGGCTCTATCCTGGCGATGACGGAAATCTACGAGTTGCTCACGATCCTGTACTAAACCCAACAACTCTCCCAACTATAGAAGAACTCTACCTCGATCCTCTACAAGATTTGAAAGAAGAGTTCGATAATGGTGGTGTTTATGCAGATGGTACACCTCTAACACTCCTGATTGATATTAAGAGTGAGGGACTGTCTACCTACCAAAGACTCCATGAAGTTTTAACAGAATATCAAGAAGAATCTCCTGGATTATTTACTACCTATACTCAAGATGAGATGGGTAACTACACTGTTACTCCTGGTGCGGTAACTCCTATTATCTCAGGCGATCGCCCTCGGGAATTTATGGAAAGCCAAGAGGTACGTTACGCTGGCTATGATGGACGTAAAAGTGACATTGGCACTGATGCCGATCCAGGTTTTATGCCTCTAATTAGCGATAACTGGAATAATTTCTTCAGCGGAGATTTAGCTTGGGATGGCACTGGTACTATTCCTGAAGACACTGAAACGGAATTAAATCGCATTGTCTCTGAAGTTCAGGGAGAAGATAAAATATTCCGTTTCTGGAATTTGCCTCAAGATGCTCCTAGTGTTTGGGGTCCTCTATTTGAAGCAGAGATTGATTTAATCAATACTGACGATTTGGCTGGACTTTCTAATTTTATCCAGTCTGAACTGGAAAATCAAGAGCCGTTAAATCTTGTGGGAACTGATGGCGACGATATGTTAGTAGGTCGTCAAGGCGATGATACTATTGCTGGTTTACAGGGTGACGATCAAATTGATGGTCGTGGGGGTGATGATATTCTCCGGGGCGATCAAAATAGTCGTTCTTCTGGTAGTTCTGTAGCTGGAGATGACACTATCAACGGTGGTACAGGCGATGACCGCATCGGTGGTAAAGGTGGTGATGATCAGCTTTACGGTGATGAAGGTAATGACAGCATCTGGGGTGATGATGGCGATGACCTCCTCCGAGGTGGTTTAGGTAACGACGTTCTCACTGGAGATGACTTCTCTGGTGGTCAAGGTTCTGATACATTTATCTTAGCTGTTGGTGAAGGAACTGATACTATTGTTGACTTTGAAGTTGGAACTGACTTCATCGGTTTAGCTGATGGTCTAATGTTTGCAGACTTGAGCTTTACTGGAAATAGTATTATCTCAGATGAAGAGACACTCGCCGTACTCAATGGTATTGATACTACCACTTTAACTGAGAGTGACTTTATGTCTGTATAACTTTCAAATACTGGTTCTACAATCAATTCTCAAGGATCAGTATTTTTGGGAATAAAATTAATCAGGACTTACGCATGAGGTACGAAAAACTAAGATTTGAGATGGCTTCACTGTCGGTCGCAATGACGAAAATACTTTGTACTGCATAAGTCCTAGTTAATATTCCTTTCAAATTCAATGAGTAAAAATTTAGGATATATTGCCTAAATTTTTACTCATTAATATCATGTCCGTTTATATCGTTTGTGTAAACCCAAGGGTGAATATCTACAGGAAATGATGGTTTTTTCTTGCGAGGGTAGCCTTCTTCCCTCTTCCCTCTTTCTTCTTCCTTCTTCCTTCTTCC
>NZ_JAAHGB010000060.1:0-42832 GCF_010672695.1 Okeania sp. SIO1H4 | reverse complement strand
AATCACTTTTTTTTAGTGGTCACTTTTTGGGGCTGGCCTCTCCGATGCGATCGCACCTCTGAGTATTCTATCTCAGGAAGAGGGCATTGCTCCTACTGGTCACTTATTTCTGCCATCCTGCACTAGCTTTGAAGGCATTTTCACTGTGAAAAATATCAAAGTACCGATATCCAATCAACCAAGAGAGGGAATACGCACTCCTGTGAGAGAATAAAGAATGAATAAAAATTATAGATTAGTCTTGAATTGCACCTCACGCTTCCTGAAATTTGCTGTAAGTCTACCGACTTATCTTCAAAAACTTTCTATAGGTATTTACATACATAACAAAGAAAAAGAATGGGTTGGTTATACCATTTCTCCATCAAGTTGCACTTAATATAAAGATGAGAATAGTCAGTGTAATAAAGTCTGAGCAACAATTATTAAGCGCATTGTTACAAAGAAATGGTATTACGACTTATGCTGATAATAAACCTTAGACAGGGAAATATTTTTCCTACTGTTGCCTGTTCCCTGTTCCCTCCTATAGATATCTGAACAGTTTTAATTATATATTTCAACTTTTAATTTAAAAAATCAAAATTTTGTCATCAATCCCTGATAAAAAAAATAAAAAAATTCCTGAATAAACCCACCAAGTTTCAATACTTTCAGAGCTTATTCTCAATTTTGTGATATTATCAAAAATAGTATAATTTGATGTAAGCTATGACTTAATAACAAAATAAAGCTCCAAATGCCCATGATTTCGTTGTTTTTGTAGCGATCGCCCTAAATTTTTACTAGCACAGCAAACTAATTTTATCCACCTTCCTTAACCAATAATTGACAAATATATAACAATAGTGTAAAGCAGAAATATTCAAGGAGGGTTGCTCAAAATCCCCTTGACAAAAATAACTTCTGACTTCTGAGTTATGAGTTCTGACTTCGTTAACCACCCTCCTTAACCAGTAATTGACAAAAATATAACCACAGTGGTATTTAAGAAAGTTTAGACAGGCAAATCTTAACAATGTGTTACAAAATATAGGAATACAAGTTATTTAGGTCAGGGTCAATTAACTGTGAAAGTATTCCGAACACTTGAGCCTCAAAACCAGCGCAGCCTAATGATGTTGTTCATTGCAGGCTTATTATTTTGGTCAAGTATAGCCACCTTACTACCCACCTTACCTCTTTACATAAATTTTATTGGAGGAACAAAACAACAAATTGGCCTGGTAATGGGTTGCTTCGCTGTGGGACTATTACTATCACGATTTTTTCTAGGACCATTAGCTGATACAAGAAGTAGGAAGTTAGTCCTAATAGTTGGCACAAGTGTAGCGGCGATCGCCCCACTCGGTTACTTACTACTAAAGTCTTTTCCTTTATTAATGGGAGTTCGTGCTTTTCACGGTATTAGTATTGCTGGAGTTACTATTGGTTATAGTGCTTTGGTCGCTGACTTGTCTCCTCCCGGTCGTAGGGGAGAATTAATTGGTTATATGAGTTTAGCAGCTCCTATAGGTATGGGAATTGGCCCAGCGATAGGAGGTTTTTTAGCAGAGGCGAGTGGTTATGTGGCTTTATTTATCCTTTGTTCTACTCTGGGAGTTATGAGTTTATTATGTGGTTCTTTTGTCAGGGAACAAAACACTACAGTAGGAAAAAATCAAACCGATCTAAATCCTGTTTTAAATGAGTTACAGCAACAAAAATTCTGGCAAATATTAGGGAGTCGTAGAGTTTTAGTCCCTAGTTTTGTGATGTTGATGGTGGGTTTAGTATTTGGTACAACAGTTACCTTTCTACCACTTTTTATTCAAGAAAGTGGAATTTCTCTGAATGCAGGACTTTTTTATACAGTTAGAGCGATCGCTAGTTTTATCATCCGCTGTTTTACTGGACGAGCTTCAGATAGATTTGGTCGCGGCATTTTTATCAGTGGAGGTCTCGCCTGTAGTTTGTTGAGTATGTTAACGTTATGGACAGCAAATAGCAGCAACACCATTTTACTCGCAGCTATTCTCGGAGGGACTTCTAGTGGCTTGGTTCTTCCTATGATGATTACTTTAATCACAGACCGATGTCTTCCTAGTCAAAGAGGTAAATTTTTCTCTCTTTGTATTGGTGGATTTGATTTAGGTTTGGCTTTAGCTGGTCCTTGTTTTGGTCTGGTGGCAGAGCAATTTAGTTTTAGTTATAGAAGTATGTTTGCTCTAGATGCTTGTCTTGTTTGTTTAGCACTAGCTACATTTATCACCATGTCAAACAAAGATTTGCCCCATTCCATCAGATTTGCTTCTGGTCAGGGACAAGATACTTATGCTATTAATTCTTAATACGGGCCTGGAGGGATTCGAACCCCCGACCTCATGGTCCGTAGCCACGCACTCTATCCACTAAGCTACAGGCCCCCGTCATCTTTAGTTTTGGATCAAGCTTAATTAAAAAGCTTTTCTTCCGCACTAATAATAAATAATAGCACACTTGAATAAAATGACAAGAGATTTTTTTAAATTCGAGCAAAGTTTAACTCATTTGGACGAAAAGGGGGAAGCTCAAATGGTTGATGTATCTGCTAAAGTGCCTACTGTGCGTCAGGCTGAAGCTGGTGGACAAGTACGGATATCAAGAACTATTCAAGCTGGTAATGCGCCAAAAAATTTAACTCATTTGGATGAAAAGGGGGAAGCTCAAATGGTTGATGTATCTGCTAAAGTGCCTACTGTGCGTCAGGCTGAAGCTGGTGGACAAGTACGGATGTCAAGAGAAACATTTGAAACTATTCAAGCTGGTAATGCGCCAAAAGGTGATGTTTTGGGAACTGCTAAGTTGGCTGGAATTATGGCGGCCAAGCAAACGGCTCAACTGATTCCTTTGTGTCATCCTTTGCCATTACAAAAAATAAATGTTCAGTTAATTGCCGATCCACAACTACCTGGATATCAGGTTCGGGCCATGGTGAAAACTAAGGCGGAAACTGGGGTGGAGATGGAAGCTTTGACGGCAGTTTCTGTGGCTGCTTTGACTTTGTACGATATGGCTAAGGCTTTGGAAAAGTCTATTTCTATTGAGTTGATTCGTCTGTTGAGTAAGAGTGGGGGTAAGTCTGGGGATTATCAATTGAGTTAGAAGTCATGCATCGAGTGCGTAATTATCAGATATCCGTTTTCTCCGGAAAGGCTACGCCAATAGTTGGGTCAATTCAGTTAGCCTCATAAGGTCGGAACTGCGGACTTCAGTTATCGGTACCTCCTGCAATCAGGAGGCAAAAAAATTCTGCATTTTCTTTTCTCTTGGTCAATTGGGTATGGCTAGGAAACCCGGAGAAGGTAGAGTCACTCCGTTTTTTCCTATGGGAATGTTAGGCTTTCCATGTCCCGCAGCGGTTAAATGTTAATTAGGGTTTGCTGATTAAATCTAAAAGCATTGACATATAAAGGTTTTAGCATTTTTTTTGTTGAAAAAAGTCCCAGCTTTTAAGTCGCTTAGGTTCAAAAAATTAGCATTTTAGGCGCATAGTTGCGCAGAAAAATCGGCGTTGCTTAAATGTAATGATAATTAGACATCTACTCCACCCATAGGGAGTAGGGGTAAAGAATTGATAATTTCTTTGGGATATAGATATTGATTTTTGATTCTTGGAGATGTCTATTAGCTGAAGGTAAAATTGAAAAACTGATGTTTTGCGTTGATACTTAATCTAAAAATCATTACCACAACGCTGAAAAATCAAGGGACTATTCTTCCTCCTACCTCCTCTATAATTCCCATTTCTCCTGACTCAGTCCTCCTAAGCCGACTGTGTAGGGGCACAATGAAATTGTCCCCAGAGAGTGTATTTCAGCTAAGAACAGACGGAGCAACACGGATTTATCCTGTTGCGTAGTATCTGCTGAGAATCCCCTCGGCAAGAGCCAGGGGAGTAGTCAATATTCTTTAGCAAATAATCTCCAAATTGCTAGCTTACCTTTAGAATAATTAAAGAAACTGAACTGTAATTAAATAAATTTATAAAGTATTATGCCTCCTCGTTGGCCTCGTAAACCTGACCGTAATGACCCAGAATTCCGAAAGTTAGACGACCGAATGAATTTTGCTATTCATGTGGCTATTTTTGCTGCTAGTAATTCTGGTATGTGGTTTTTCCGTAATCTCACAGCAGCGACTTGGCCTTGGGCTATCTGGGTAACAGGTGTTTGGGTATCATTATTGTTAGTTCACGGGATTTATATTTTCGCACTGGCAGATTATTCATCTACTACTGAGGATTCTGTATAAAAGAATTTTAGTGATTCTGTAGGTAAAAAAATTAGGTTTTATTGTTGTTATGAGTAATGGTAGTACAACACAAATAATTGAAAGTTTAGCAGCAGAAATAGGGGATAAAGTTTATATTGATATTGCTGGTTGGCATCTCTATTTATCTGATGCAAAACTACATTTAACTTTGGCAGAAAAGTTTTATCCTATTCTGATTGAGGAAGTACCTTCTGAAGGTAAAGTTGTGGAAATACTGCAAAATATTCCTGTTAAGTTAGGTGCGGGTAGACAAGAAGTTTCTCTGATTAACTTGTTGCCAATGCCCTGTCAAAGTGAGCTGATAGAAGTTTTGGCAGAGTTTAGAGCTGATTTATAAATTCAATCAGGACTTACCAAATAATTAATTATTAATTAAATACCTTGGTTAAAAACCTCCCCTTTCCAGAGGAAAAAAGAAATTTTTTTCCTTTTAGTCAATCCTCTCCCTAAAAGGGAGTAGTAATATCAAATCCAGTTATACAGTAATCGCAAAATTACTTCTTCTGATAGAATTGTTAGACACGAAAATAAAGAAATAGGTTTTGGTAAATATCTCAAGGGTGGTAATGGAAAAGTCAACTTTGAAGGACATGATATTGGAGGATGGTCTTGGATTGTTATACATGGTTCTTACTCTAATTCTGGGGTAGAACAGAAACATTTCCAAAAAGCATTAGAAGCAATCAATTTAGTGATTAGGTATTCTCCTGGTAACTATGAAACAATTATTCAATGGATTTTGGTAGGTTTTAACAGTTTTGTAGTGCTTCAGCAAGAATTATTTAGGGAAATTAGGCAAGAATGCTTGGAATTAAATGATGAGTTATAAAATTTGGGGATAATAATTAGTAATTGGGTTGTCTATTAAAAATCAACTAAATAGACAACCCAATTCTGTATTGAATGAATTACTATCTAGTTTTATTAGAATAATTATAGCAATCAGGAATCAGACGTGAGAATTGAGGTGTTCTTTAAAAGTAGAGAATATAGCAGTTATCATATTCATATTTATTCATTTTTTTGTTTTTCTCTGTTCCCTGTTCCCAGTTAAGTGTTCCCTAAAAGTATCCAATATCTCACAACTTAAATCATATTGTTATAGTTGGTTGTCATTTCATGTAAATTTGGCTTAATTTTGAGCCTAGAGGAAATTGAGTTAGGAAGAATATTGTCTGCCCTAAGTTTAGGGTGAATATGAAGTTTTTTAATGGCTTACAAAGTCACCAATTCTCAGGAAAATCTCAGGATAAATTATCATTAAACTAAGTTTAAGAAGATAATATTCTTTATATTATCTTGATTAAGTTTAAGTTAAAATAGGTGATTTATGGTGACAACTTTAAATATTGCCAAGAAATTTATAGGGAATCGTATAAATAGTCTGATTTTTGTTAAATTACGTTTGGCAACACTCTTGGTAATAGGAGTAATAACACTATTAACAACTATTATAGTGGCTTGGTTTGCTGGAATTGCTCAAATAGACACATTTTTTACTCAAATTCATTATTTTCAAGAAAATCCGCCCATGTGGGTACAAGTACCAACAGATAATAGTAAATATTTAGTTTTGCCGACAATTTTACTATTTTTAATTGCTCAAGGAATTATGAAAATTTCCCCTACTCCGAAAAATTGGTCGCGAGTTTTGGTAGTGGGAATTTTATTGGGTTTAACTATTCGTTATTTATCCTGGCGATCGCTCTCTACTTTAAATCTAAATAACCCTATAAACGGTATATTTAGTCTGGGTTTATTAGGTCTAGAAATTGTGACAATAAGTAGTGGTGTTCTAGGTTGGTTGTTGATGTTCAATGTTAAAAATCGTAAAAAGGAAGCAGATTATTTTTCTCAGACAATTTTAGACAAAACTTTTGAACCATCTGTGGATATTTTGATTCCCACTTATGATGAAGCAGAGTTTATTTTAGAGCGTACTGTTATTGGATGCCAAGCTTTAGAATATGAGAATAAAAAAGTTTATTTACTGGATGATACTAATAGACCGGAAGTGAAACATTTAGCAGAAAAATTAGGTTGTGAATATATAACTAGATATGATAATCCTGATGCAAAAGCTGGAAATCTCAACCACGCTATTACCAAAACAAATGGTGAAATTATTGTTATTTTTGATGCTGACTTTATTCCTACAAAAAACTTTCTAACTCGGACTTTAGGATTTTTCCAAAATGAACAACTTGCCTTATTACAAACTCCTCAAACTTTTTATAATATTGACCCTATTGCTAGAAATTTAGGTTTAGAAAATATCTTAACTCCAGAAGAAGAAATATTTTACCGACAAATTCAACCAATGAAAGATGGTGCAAATGGAGTTTTGTGTGCAGGAACTTCTTTTTTAGTCAGACGTAAAGCTTTAGAGTCGGTAGGAGGGTTTGTAACAGAATCAATTTGTGAAGATTGTTTTACAGGAGTTATTTTATTAGCTAAAGGTTATCAGTCAGTTTATTTAGAGGAAAAATTAAGTGCTGGTTTAGCTGCGGAAAATATTTCCTCTTATGCTACTCAAAGATTAAGATGGGCAAGGGGAACTTTACAAGGATTTTTTATTAGTTCTAATCCTTTGACAATTCCTGGATTAAGTATTGGTCAAAGATTGTCGTTTTTAGAAACATTTTTTAGTTGGTTTACTAGCATTAGTTATGTTGGTTTTCTGTTTATGCCAATAGCTTATGTTGTTTTTGATGTGATTCCAATTAAAGCTTCTGCTGCTGAATACTTATATTTCTTTTTGCCTTATTATTTGGCAAGTTTCACTGTATTTTCTTGGCTAAATTATCGTTCCCAGTCATTACTTTTGTCTGGTTTGAATCATACTATTTTGGCTTTTCCTAAAGCAATAACAATAATTAAAACTTTTCTAAATCCATTCTCAAAAAGATTTAAAGTTACACCAAAAGGAATTAAAAGCGATCACTACTATTTTAATATAAGTTTGTCTTTGCCTTTGGTAATATTTTTAGTGCTAAATAGTGTAAGTTTAGGATTTAATGTATATGGCAATTATATAAATCCAAGTTGGGAGGTGGGTGAACAGATAGAAAGTTTTAATTTGGGATTATTTTGGAGTGTTTATAATATATTGATGATTTGGGTAGCATTATTAGCATTAATAGATGTACCAAAGCAAGATATATATGAATGGTTTAATCTGCGAAGGGTAGTGAAGTTAAAAATTGGTAACCAAATACTTTGGGGTACTACTAGACAGATATCAGAGGTGGGTGCTGAGATAGAGATTAATCAGAAAATTTCTGATGGTTTATTGGTAGAAGATTTGCCACTAAAGTTGAAAATTGTTCCAGAAGAAATTTATTTACAAGGTAATGTAACTAATATAGAAATGAGTGAAAATTTTCCTTGTATAAAAGTAAGGTTTGAGGAAGTAAATTTATCTGAAAAACGACAATTAATAGAATTATTATTCTGTCGGCCTGGACAATGGCAGCGATTAAAAGTACCCGGTGAATTAAAATCTTTATGGTTATTATTGCGAGTGTTTTTGAAGCCAAGATTTATATTTGAAAGAAAACCGAAACAGGAAGCAATGGAAGTTGGTCAGCTATAGCACTAGGGGCAAGTCATTTTAGTTATCAGTTATCAATATCTCCCCATTAAATCAAAAAAATGACTATAAAAATCAACAAAAATTTCCTATCCCAACCCATAGTTATTTTACTAATTATTACCATAACTTTAGGAATAGGATTCCGCTTTCTCTACCTTGATAAAAAAGTCTATTGGCATGACGAAGTATATACCTCTTTAAGAGCTGCTGGTTTTAGCGGAGATGATATTGACCGAGAATCATTTCAAAACCAAATTATTCCAGCTAAACAACTACAAAAATATCAACAAATTAAACCACAAAGCACTTTAATAGGAACTCTCAATTCTCTAACAATTGAAAATCCCCATCATCCACCTTTATATTATTTTATAGCTCGCTTATGGATGCAAAAATTTGGTGGTTCCCTCGCTGCATCTCGTAGTTTACCAGCATTAATTAGTTTATTATCTTTGCCATTAATATATGTTCTAGCTAGGCAACTTTTTAATTCCCATTTAACTGCTTTACTGGCAACTACATTTTTAGCTGTATCACCTGTTGAAATTTTATTTGCTCAAACTGCTAGGCAATATAGTTTAGTTACTGTTTTGAGTATTGCTAGTAGTATTTTATTATTGAAAGCTCTAGATTCTCGCAGTTGGAAAAAATGGGGATTATATATTGTTATTTCTGCTGTTGGTTTATATACTCATTTGTTTTTTTGTTTCACTCTAATCTCCCATGGCATATTTGTAATTAGCAATTGGTTTTTCTCAAATTATGTAGTCAGAATTTCTCCTGAAAATCAATCTAATTTATCAAAATTTCAACTTTTGATTCAAACATTACCTTTGGATTATTTCATGGCCTCAGTAGGAATAATAATTCTCTATCTTCCTTGGATAATTGTAGTAATTAATAATCTGCAACAAGCCTATTATGCAACAAATTGGGTAAGAGTATCAGTTAGCTTCGATTTTTTATTAAAAAAGTGGATTTTGAGTTTTTCATGTATGTTTATTGACTTAGATTTTGGTTTTTATAATATCGGCACATATTTACTGAGATTGCTATTTTTAATTATTATTGCTTGGGGAATTTATATGGTTTGTCGTTATTGTAATCTTTCCACAAAATTATTTATTCTGACTTCTATTTTTATACCATTTATAATATTAGTAATACCTGATTTAGTGCAAGGTGGAAAACGTTCTGCCATCACCCGTTATTTAATTCCCTGTTTTCCGGCAATATATTTATCAGTTGCTTATTTATTAGGGAAATATTTGAGTCAAAAATATTGGCGAGTAGTTTTAGGGATATTATTGACAGCGAGTATTACATCCTGCACTGTCAGCGCTATTTCTGATACTTGGTGGCATAATGCCCCTAGTTATTTTAATGGGGAGGTTGCTAAAAAAATTAACGCTAGCGACTCCCCAATATTATTGAGTGACTTGGGCGTTAATTATACTAACAGGGGAGATTTAATTTCACTCAGTTATATATTAGATGATGACGTTCGACTATTATTATTGAACAATTCTCCAAATTTTGAAATAGTTGAGAATGAGTCAGAGATATTTGTATTTCGACCCTCTGAAAGACTGAGGGAAGCGCTGAAAGCAAAACAGTGGGAATTTGAGTCTGTTGTAAATGAGGAATTGTGGAAAGTTAAGAATAGTTCATTAATGGATAATTGATAATTGATAATTGATAATTACCTCTTCCTTTTAGGAAGAGGATTGACTAAAAGGAAAAAAATTATTTTTTACCCCTTGAAAGGGGAGGCTTTAATTATTTAAAAATTTAAAAATTTAATCATTTAATTATTAATTATTTAGTAAATAAGTCTATAGATCGATACCATAAAAGTTTTGGTCTTATCTGTTTGCGCACAATTCCGCAGGAAAGCAAACCTTATTATGCTATAGTTCATATTCATTTTAGATAGCTATATCTATCATTTTACCCTTTTTAAGGAAGGAATAAGAAGTAATACCAATTTGATAAATGTTTGCTACAAATAGATGGGGGAATTTTTAGGAGTCAGGAGTCAGGAGTCAGGAGTCGCATGGGAATTGCTTCAATACCATTTTTTAGTTCGTAAATCATCTTTTTGGTCAAAGGGACATCTCCTGTAAAATATTTTTATCACCCTTACTATTCGTAACATTCTTTTTTCAAAATGGTATAAAGAGTCGAAAACGCTCAAAAAGTTAGTATAAAAGGTAAGAGTAGGGCAAAAAAATTTCTCCCCTACTTCTTAAAAATACTTTTTCAGCAAACCCTGTTTATCCCTTCTTTTTTCTTTCTTCTTTCTTCTTCCTTATTAGGTTATAGTTTGGCGATCGCTTTTTTTATCCGACTAATACCTTCGCGAATATTTTCAATAGAATTTGCGGGTATATAATCTTAAATATCCATCTCCAAATTTTCCATAGGCAGTTCTGGGTAATAAGGCAACTCCAATTTCAGGTAACAAATAATCTGCCAGTTTTTGACAACTTATGGATATATTATTTTCCAGCATTCATAGGTTAGTTTGAGTAACCAAAAACCAACATAACCAGTCAAACAAAGAATCAGAAGTTTAGCGATCGCTTTTTTTATCCGACTAATACCTTCGCGAATATTTTCAATAGAATTTGCGGGTATATAATCTTAAATATCCATCTCCAAATTTTCCATAGGCAGTTCTGGGTAATAAGGCAACTCCAATTTCAGGTAACAAATAATCTGCCAGTTTTTGACAACTTATGGATATATTATTTTCCAGCATTCATAGGTTAGCTTGAGTAACCAAAAACCAAAATAACCAGTCAAACAAAGAATCAGATTTTCATCCCAAGAATTTCTCCGATGGCAAAATCTGAGAATGACAAAGTTTTGCTGGAATAAATATGGGTAAAATTTCTTTCATTCCTAGAGAAATTTAACAGAAAAATTTACAACTAAAAGAGGATAGCTATAGTTTAGCGATCGCTATTTTTATCTGACTAATACCTTCGCGAATATTTTCAATGGAATTTGCGGGTATATAATCTTAAATATCCATCTCCAAATTTTCCATAGGCAGTTCCTGGTAATAAGGCGACTCCTGCTTCAGCTAATAAATAATCTGCCAGTTTTTCGCAACTTATCGGCAGTTGCTTCACATTGGGAAAAGTATAAAAAGCACCTGCTGGTTTTCGACAATTAATACCTGGAATAGAATTTAAACCCTCCACAATAACATCACGTCTTTGTTTAAATTCGGCGAACATTTCCTTGACAAATTCCTGAGAATTTTTGATAGCTTCTATGCCAGCTATTTGAGTAAATGAACAAGCACAAGAATTAGAATTTAACATCAACTGATCTAATTTTTCTGCTATTGGTTTGGGAGAAACAGAATAACCTAAACGCCAACCAGTCATAGCATAAGTTTTTGAATGCCCATCTAATAAAATTGTGCGTTCTTTCATACCAGGAAAACTAATGATACTGGTAAATTTTGAATCGTAGATTAAGTGGGAGTAAATTTCGTCAGAGAGGATATAAAAGTTATGTTTAACTGCTAGTTCAGCTATAGCTTCTAAATATTCGGGAGTTAATACACTTCCAGTTGGATTATGAGGAGAATTCAGAATTAGTAATTTTGTCTTCTCAGAAATAGAATTAGCTAAATTATCAATACTAAATTGAAAGTCTAATTCTTCCAATAAAGGTAATGGAATAGGTTTCCCTCCCACTAAATTAATGACTGATTCATAAACAGGAAATCCAGGGTTCGGATAAATAACCTCATCTCCAGGATTTATTAATGCTAAAAGAGTGAAAAATATAACTGGTTTTGCCCCTGGCATTACTACTACTTCATCAGAATTAACTGATATATTTCGAGTTTGAGAAATATGTTCTGCTATTACTTCTTTTAACTCTAATAAACCTGCTGCTGGAGTATAAGTTGTATAACCATCATTCATAGCTTGGAAAGCAACTTCACGAATATTTTGAGGAGTCTTAAAATCAGGTTGACCTATTTCTAAATGAATAATATTTCGACCTTGAGATTCTAACTCTTTTGCCTTAGTAAAAACTTCAATGGCAGCATCGCCACCTAAGCCATTCATTCTGGTTGCAAAGTTCATAGTTAAATAGATGATATTTTCTTGATAATTTTACTATAGTAATTAGTTATATAGCGATCGCCGAATGATTTATGAGATATTTGAAAATATAGCAATTCCCACGAAGAGTGAGGTAAAAAATTTGTAATTTTTAGGGAGTAGGGAGTAGGGGGTAGTCATTCTGGTTCGGTGAGAATACCAAAGAAGAAAAACAACTGTACCTCAGTAACTTGAGAAACACTATATTTAAGTATTTAAGATGAATCAAAATCCTTTTATATTCTGATAGGCGTGACTCAATGACTCCTAATTAACTCTCAAACAAATTAGGCGATCGCTACCTCATTAAAGTTTTTTCATCAAAGAAGTTAACTCAGAAAAATATATCTCTATCTAATTTTTGATTATGATTGAAAGTGTTTGGTAGTTTAGGGTAACTATCTTAAGTTAAAAAAGGAATATTTAGTTATGCCTAAAACTTGCTTTAGTGTTGATGTTTTTTGAGAATTATAGAAAGTTTATATCTATATTTTATAAAGGCGAGCTTAACTCACGGCAAAAGTTTTCAAGGTACTGAATTTCCTTAGCTATTGCTGACTTACTCTTCCAGATTAAATATATTTTTTCTACTTCTATTTATTTACTAATTTTCTAGGGTAATCCTAGATTGGTTGTGACAATTTTGATAATAGCTAATTTGATCTGAAAACCTGGAACATTCTAACTCTTAACTGCCACCAAAATATTACAACTTAAATAGGATTGCTATAGGGTAATTCCTAAAATAGATTCATCCCAATAATCTTTAAATTTAGAGCCAGACATTTTTTGAGTATATAGGTTATTGAAACGTTGATTTTGTTCATCTGTAAAATAATTACGCCAGTCTCCTACTATTCCTTTTCTTAAATGTGGAGCTTCATTTTGATTAATTATCATCCAATTACAATCAGCTTGATCATTTTTTTTCATTTCGTCTAATCTACTGCCAATTGCTACTTTATCTATAACTTCTTCTGATCCTTTAATTTCCAAAAAAACGGCTAATTTACACAGACAAATTTTGATATTTTTCTGCAATTCTTCGTATGTAAGATATAAGACTTGTTGACGAGATGATAAAAATTTTTCCCAATGCAAGTGAAAATCAAACCAACTTCCATAATGAACTTGACCTGATAAATATAATTCAAAAAAGTCATCCCAATTTCCCTGATAAGATATACTCTTTTTTCCTTTCAAATGATGGTACATGGAAACAGCAACATCTTTAGGATTTCTGATTAAAAATATGTATTTTGTATTCGGAAGTCCTTCGGGTATTAAATGAGGCCAGCCATGAAAAGTTAAGATTCGAGGGGATGGGAGAGATTCAAAATACTCGTAAGAATGTTCTCTAGCAATATCTGAACATGGAGGTAAACAAAATTCTAGCCAGGGAAAAGCTTCTTTCATTGTTAAATTAGGTTGATTACCTTGATTATTTAAAAGTAAAAGAATCTGCTGTAGCCAAGTAGTACCAGATTTTATATAACAAACAAAAAAAATATCTTCATTTCTGGTTTTGAAGCGAGTCAGTATAGTATTTATTTTTTCTTCAGTAACAAATTTAGGATATACTATGCCATCTACCATGCAATACCAAGAAGAATCTTGAGTTTTCATTTGAACGACCTCAATAAGTTAATTTTTCGATAGTAAAAAAAATGCTCAATTTATAGCTTTAAGATGAAGAAAAAACAAATGTTAGCTCTTGGTTTACATCGATTTGCAGTAGCTATGGTAGCTAGAGGTTTATCTCCTCTATTGCCAGTATATGCAATATATTTAGATGCTAATTCCCAATTAGTAGGTTACTATATGTCATTTTTGCAAATTGCTTTAATTACTGGGAATTTTTTGGGTGGTTGGTTAGGAGATAAACTGGGAAATAAAAAAGTTTTGCTTATTGCTAGTACGGTAGTTAGTATTCCAACTATCTGGTTAATAGGTCAAGTTAATAATATTTGGCAACTAGCTACTTTGACAAGTATTGTTTGGTGTTTTTATCTCGGTATTGGTATTAATCTTAATATTACCCTAGTAGGTTTATTTAGTCACCCAGAGGAAAGAGGAAAAGTATTTGGCATATTTTCTGTTGTAGCAGCTTTGGCTGGATTATTAGCAGGTTTAACATTTGGTCCTATTGCCGATCTATGGGGTTATTCGACTATGTTTAAATTTGTTTGTTTGTTTTCCTGCTTTTTTGCTTTATCGGAATTATTTTTGGAGGATAAACCTGTCTCTAATACTTTCTTGTCAGAGAAAAGAACTGAACAGTCAACAAAAAAATGGTCGAAAGAATTTTTATTGATGCTAATAGCTACTGTTATAATGGGGTCGGTTTCTTTTGGGGGTAATTTAGGTATTTCTTTGGCTATGAACCAGCAAGGTTTTCTGTTGAGACATATTTCTTTTGTGATGGGTTTCAGTGCTAGTATTTCTTTTTTATTTTCCCCTCTCAGTGGTTGGATGAGTGATAAATTTGGTCATAAACCAATATTAATTTCATGTTATTTAATAGGTGCATTTGGTATTTTTTCCCTTGCAAGTGCAGTATCTCTATGGCAATTTTATTTAGCTGCTTGTGGAATATCTTTCTTGTCTTATGTTGCTTTAGGTCCTAGTTCTGCTCTAGTAGCAGATTTAGTTGCTCCAGATTTTTTGGGAAGAGGTTTTTCTCTGTTTAGGACGGCACTCCGAGTCGGAGGAATTCTTGGCTTTACTTTTACTGGTAGTTTGATTGATAAAATGGGAATAAGTTTAATATTTGTTTTGGAAGGATTAATTTTAATTGTTGCAGTTTGTTTGTTAATTCCTCAGCAATACTCGAGACAAAAATTATAGTTTCTGCTATTCTAGTGCGACCTCTACAAATGTTTGATATTGAGACAATTAATGTGCCAATATTTCTCATAAGTAGAGATACAAAAAAATTGGCGTTGCTGAATAAAAGTATGATTTTACAGGAGTAGGAATTATGAGCTAGAAAGGATTCCTTTTTCCTTCACTATTTTATTGCCACTAATGTCATGTCTAATTCTTGGACAAGATTATTGTATAGAGAACTTTGTTGGAGAAGATATTCTGTATCGTCAATCCTATCTTTTTCATGTTCATACCAAAGTTGACTAGGAATATAGCGAACTTCTATCAAATCAAAATTTATACCTAAATATATACCCAGTGGTGTAGTAGGATACCCTTTTTCCTGTCGCTCTTTGTTTAGTTTTTGAGAAAACATACTTAAACCATAGGGAGTAATTGGACGTACATGAGTAGGGTCATGTAGGAGGTTATCGTGGCGATGGTGGGGAACTTTGATATGCACCTTTGCCCCTGGTTTACATATTCTGTATATTTCCTGAATAATTTTCAGATAGATTTCTGTCTGTTGTCCGAGATGTTCTAATACATGACTCATTTCAATTTCTGCCACGCTATTATCTTCCCACAGCCAAGGAAATGTTTCTAAATCTAATCTAATGTCAGGCTCTCCAAATTTGTCTACATTGATATAACCATCTAGATGTCTCCCTCCACAGCCTAAATTTAGGCATAGGTCAGATTTAAATTTGCGCGGGTTCCATTGAGAACGTTGCTCTTCAATATGGGTATTTTTTCTATCTTTCTTGAGATGTCGCGGACTACTTTCAAAAGATAAAGAGGAGGGAAGCGCATCTGGTTGGTATTTTTCTCGAATAAAAGATTCTATATCTATATATGAAGGAGAAAAGATAGCTGGATTAGATACTATTGATTGGTAACTATTAATTTCAGTGGAAAATACCCTCGACTGATAACTTCTCAGTGCAGCAGAAAATAGACCAGTACCATCATCAAAAAATCGCTCAGTTGTAGCTCCGTAATTTTCGTATGGATAAAAAGCTAGGTCAGCAGGAGCTTTTGCTGCTACCCATGAAATGTAACACCAATATTCACTAAAGGTTTCAAATTGATTAGCAGAGCGCATCATCAATAATAACCAGTTTTCGTCTGATTGAAAATAGCTTTTTATTTGGTTTTTAAATGATTTTAGATGTTCTTGTTTGAACCACATATGATGGGGAATAAATGTACCTTCATGGTCTGTAAGTGGCTCAACCCCAAGTACCGAGGTAATCCATTTAGCCCATTTTGATACGATATGAGGATTACCATATTTATTGTGTTGTAAAAGTGCAAATTTGTGTTGTGTAGTTTCTTGATGAGTACTTATGAGTTGCCAAGTATTAACAGGAAGTAGGTCGCTATCCCAAACAACAAACCATTCGCTTAGGTTATCAATACCTTCATAAGCACCAAGTTTTAATAACTGCTGATAAAACCAACCAGGATTATAAAGTGATTTACCTAAATCAAGTTCTGAACAAATTGCTTCTTTTGTCAGACCATTATTTTGAAAAAAGTATTCTTCCTTGTGGGTATAAAGTGAAGTAACTTGCCATTCTTTAGCTTTTTGTTCTAATAATTGTGCCTCAGTTTCTGGAGCTATTATGTGGATAGTTCGAGGTTTGTAGTGGTGAGTAATTCCTTCTATAACAGCTTGGGTATTCCAACGCACTTTGTAAAGGGGGATAACAAAATCGAATGTTTCTTTTGACATAATTTTAGACAATTTTCTCTACATACTTCAGATAAGTTGACTTGCTGAGTTTTTCCACTCAGAATACCTTTGATTCTTAGTGAGTATTTAACCAGGAAGGATAATATTCTATTCATAAAAATTCTGTTTTGTCAAATGTTAATAGTAAGCATTTCCTGCGGACTGCTGCGCAAACAGCTATTAGCATTCAGCTTTTCCTGGATCATGCCTTCGCAAACAGCTTTTGAACGTAATAACTTACTAAGGTTAGCTAAGGATCAATTTGATTCATATTTAACTTCTTGGAGACTAATTCCTATTTCCTGGATAATGAGTTAATAATTCATAGCTTATAGCTGATAACGCGGTTCCTATGTAAGAGTCTAGCTGATGGCTAAATCTTTATTGTTAATCTATTTTTATTTGTGATTTTATTGCGAACTAAAATAATATAGTTACAGTAAACAAGGGGGGAAAGGGGAGTAGGGAATGGGAAAAATTATGCTTATATTTTTCTAATTTGTCAAACCCACGGCGTAAGCATTCAGATATTAGTTTTAGCTTTTCCTAGGGAATGCGCTCGCATTCAGCTTTGGAACGTAATAATAATACTAATTTCATAAAATATTGCTATAGTGGCTTTGTTTTTAGGAGTCAACCCACCCCTCGCCCCTCCCCCTCCCAGGAGGGGAACTCAGAACTCAGGAGGTAAGAATTTATAATATTTATTTTTTCTGAGATTAAAACAGTTCCATGATTGACTAAAAATAATTATTAAACTATAATAAATTGTTTTTTATCAAGGGATAATTTGATTCTTTTCCCGACGTTTTCAGCAAATTTACTAACTGTTTTGTCATCATTTTACTGTAACTATCTATGCATTCATTTAGTATAAATTACTAAGGTTAGCTAACGATCAATTTCATTTATATTTCACTCTTTGGAGACTAATTTGTCCTTCCAAGATATGAGTTAATAACTCATAACTGATAGCTGATAGCTGACGACTGAATGTTTACCCCACGGCTTATTTACTTGAGGGGGGAAGCAAAGTTTCAATATTTTAAGTTTATACAAATAAAATCAATGAAAATATCCTCTATTCCACGAGTAATAAAATTTTTTATTTTAATGATATTCGTGCTAATTGTTATTATTTTTTCTTCGAGAGCAGCTTTTAAGGGAATAAATATTCAACCTAAACTGCCGGAGTTGACATCAGCTAATACATTTCAACCTGAGCGTAGTGAAAGTATATTAAATCTACCTGTAAAAATTCCTTTGACTGATATTGAGAAAGCATTGAATCTGAATATTCCTCAGACATTTGTGGGTACAGAAGCTGATCCTACAGATTTGCTCTCTAATGATAATCTTACCTACGAAATTAATCGCAAAGAATTAAGTATTGGTACTCAAAATAATCTGATAACTTTTTCAGTACCAATATTAGGAACTGCAAGAGTAAAAGGTGAAGTTAATTTACGTCTTTTTGAGATACCAGTTAGTGTGGAGACAAATATTGCAGGTACAATTTTTGGCGATCTTTTTTTAGGAATAGATAATGAATGGAATATTCAACCGAATCTAAATGTATCGACTAATTTAACTAAAGCAGAAGTACCAATAAAAAATATTGGTACTATTAGTATTCGTAGTCTTCTGAAAAAACAGGTGGATAAGGCTATTAATAAAGAGAAGCCTAAATTAATCGCTGAACTTGTTAAAAATTTAAACCTAAAAGCAGAAGTAACAAAACAATGGAATAATTTGCATTTGTCAGAAAAAATAAATCAAGACCCTTCAATTTGGATTAAAACTGAACCACAAAGTATTAGTTTCAAAGAGTTTAATTTGAGTGATGGTGCAAATGTTCAATCTGGAATTGCTATTAAGATGTTTGTCGATACTTGTATATGTAAAGAAGCTCCTGTTATTAATTTTAAACCGTTGCCTAATCTTACTATTCAAGAGCAGATAATAGATAAGTTTTTAATAAATTTACCTGTGCAAGTTTCCCTTGATGAATTTAATAATACTCTTCAATCTAAAGTTAGGGGTAAGTCTTTGTCTGTTGATGAAAATCTGAAACTCATTGTTAATGAAATTAATTTATCTGCATCAGGTGAAAAAATTCTTGTTAAGGTTGATTTTAAGACTGATAAAGGCAGTTTGCTTCAGGGAGCAAAAGGAATATTATATCTTTGGGGTAAGATTTTTTATGATAAAGAGTCTAATAATCTGAAAGTGGTTGAACTGGATTATGATGTTGATACAAAAAATACTTTATTATCAACAGCAGATTCGCTTTTGAAACCTGTTTTACTTGAGCAAATTGAAGAACGTCTTTCCTTCCCTTTAGACCAAGAATTAATTCGAGCTAAAGATGAAGCTAATGAATATATCCAGAAGATAAAGTTGCCTTCGGAAATTGATGCAAATATTGAGGTTAAAACAATTGAAGTTGAAAAGGTTATTGTGACGAATAATGATATTTTTATGGTTTTAGTAGCAGATGGAAATATGTCTGCTCTTTTAAATTTAGGGAGTAAGGAGTAGAGAGTAGGGAATAGTGGGAATTACACAAAAAAGAAGTAAAAAATAGGCTCAAATATAGACAAGTAGATGTTTTGATGTCAAAAAGGCATGAATCATTAATTAGCAAAAGTTCTAGCTATTTTTAGTTTATTGAAGTAATTCCCTTACCTAAACTGAAATTCAGGTATTTTTTCTGCCATAAAATTTCTAAGTACCAATAGGAAAGAAAAAATACTTTATTTCATTAATATGAGAACCGCTCTCAAAGTAAAAGTTTCAATATTAATTCCTGTTTCAAAAGTAATAAGTTAATACCTTATGACTGAGAGTTTGCCGCTGAATGCTTACTTCAAATTTTATCTCTATCTACGCTCTTTGATATCCTCTACAATTCTATTTTCTCTAACAATTTCTTCTATGTCGGAGGTAAAATCATTTGTTGTTTTAATCAGATATCCCGTATCAATAAATCCTATTATGTAAGATAAAATTCCTGCACCTGATAGTCATTCTAGGCCATTGAAAAATATTGTGTTGAGGATATTTTGGTGTCTTTTCTAGTTCCTCTTGAATGAAAAAGGATAGTTTAAGGTTTTTCTGTCTTGTTATTCTCAACTTTTCTACTATTGCGTATGGGGAAATAGTCTTTTCATTCTCTGAAGCACTCAGCCTCTGAGGTTAGTTCTGAATTTTTGCCTATTGCCCATGGCAAATATAAGCTTCAGGAAATGAAAAATTCCGCCTTGGAGAGTAGTTGTGAATTTTTGACTATTGCCTATGAGAAATAGTAGTTTCATTTCCTGAAGCACTAAACTCAGAGGTGTGTTGTAGATTTTTGACTATTGTGGATGGGAAAATAATCATTTTATTCTCTGAAGCACTCCAACTCTGAGGGGAGTTGTGAATTTTTGACTATTGCCTATGGTAAATATAAGCTTCAGGAAATGAAAAATTCCGCCTCTGAGGGAAGTTGTGAAATTTCTGACTATTGCCTCTGGTAAATAGTAGTTTCATTTTATGAAAAATTCCGCCTCTGAGGGAAGTTGTGAAATTTCTGACTATTGCCTCTGGTAAATAGTAGTTTCATTTTATGAAAAATTCCGCCTCTGAGGGAAGTTGTGAAATTTCCGACTATTGCGTATAGAGAGATAGTAGTTTCATTTTATGAAGCACTCCAAGTCTGAGGGAAGTTGTGAAATTTCCGACTATTGCCTATAGAGAAATAGTAGTTTTATTTCCTGAAGCACTCCAAGTCTGAGGGTTGTTCTGAATTTCCGACTATTGCGTATAGCTAATTTCATTTTATGAAGCACTAACCAAAGGGTAAATTATCAAAACTACTTTTGACCTATATATCTATATAGATGTAGTAGTCACAAAGGAATAAAAATATCAACCTTTTTCTTAATGCGATACATAGCACTACCTATTTAAGGTTTCTGTCGGAAAAACTTAGTTAAAAATACCTTTAGCTTTTGACTTGTGACTTACGGGTAGTAGTTGAACTGGCGATCGCTTTGTTAGTGGAGAAAAAAAGATAAAAGCTAGGAGGATGTCAACTCAAATTCCCAATTTCTGTCTAATTCGACTAACAAAAATATCAACCTCTGGCAAATTCATTTTCATTACTATCAAACCAAAAATAACTAACCCCGAAAAACTTGCCAAACCAAGTTCCAATAACTGCACAAAAAATCCCTCAGTTCCCAACACTAACTGAGAACCCCAAAGCACACTCCAACAAACAAAACCAGTTGCCAAAGTTCCAATAATTAAACCAGTAAAAGGTCTTAACCATTCTCCCCAAGGTAAACCTCCTAGTTTCCTATCTAATAACAAGAGAAAAATTATCATTGAAATTAAATTTACTCCCACAGTTGCCAAAACCAAACCAGGAGCGCCAAAAGCATTAATTAACAAATAATCTAACAACACATTCAGAAAAATATTAAAGACACTAACCTTAAAAGGAGTTTCTCCATCTCCCAAAGCATAAAAAACTCTGACTAAAACATCCCTTCCCAAATAAACAAACATTCCTACTGCATAAGCCATTAATACAGAAGCAACAAATTTTGAAGCTGATAGATCGAAAGCATAACGTTCATAAACTACCCTCACAATCGGCAAAGCTAACATCACCATAATTGCACTTAAAGGCAACATGGTAATTCCTGTTAATACCAAAGCTTGACGAATTCGATATTTTAAATCTTGCCAATTTTCCGGTGCAGCTAATCGAGAAAATATTGGTAAAAAAGGAACTAAAATAACATTAGAAATAATTCCCAAAGGAGTCTGTACTAATAAACCAGAATAACCTAAAGAAGCAGCAGCTTGAGGAATATAAGAAGCAAAAAATAAATCTGTATAAACATTAATATGTAACATTCCCGAAGACAAAGTTGCAGGTATCATTACTTTAGTAATTTCTTGTACTCCTGGGTTGCGGAAATTAAATCTTAATCGTAATTTTCCTAAACCTGCTCGCCACAATGCGGGAACTTGAATTAACCATTGTAATATGGCTCCGATGAGGGTGCCCCAGGCTAAAACTAAGCCTCCCATCATGGCATATTTTTGTTCAATAATTTTTTCTCCTAATTGCAAAACTAAGATAAAAATTCCTCCTAATAAAGCCACACTAGAAAATAACGGACTAATAGAAGGTAACCAATACATATCCGCAGCATTAAGAGCACCAAAACCAATACCTATTAATCCTGCTAGTAAAGCCATTGGGGCCATGATTTGGAATTGTTGGATGGCGATCGCTCGAATTTCTAGACCTGTTGTTGTTTGGCTTAAACCTGGTGCTACCAGGTCAATTAATGAATGGGCAAAAATAATCAGACCAATTGTTACTAATAATAGGACTCCACCGACTAAAGTTGTGATGGTTTCTATTAGTGGTGCTGCTTCTGAGTTATCCCGTTTTGCCAAGACACTGACTATGGCACTATGAAATGGTCCATTAATTCCTCCTAATAGGACTAATAAAAAGCCAGGGATAACGTAAGCGTAATTATAGGCATCCACTGCTGCACCTACTCCGAAGGCGGCGGCGATCGCCTGTTGACGTACTAGGCCAAATATTTTACTGATTAATGTGGCTATTGCTACGATACCTGCTATTCCTGCTAGGGAACGAGAAGATTTTTGTGATTCTGATTTAGACACGACTACAAATAGTGATGTTGCTTCAATAAGTTTAATCACGATTCAGTATTCAGGGATAGGGAACCGGAGATTTGTTTTTTTTGCTGCTTTTTATTTAGGAGTTAATTGAATGATGAAAAAAATATAGCAAATCATCAAAATAGTTTATGAGTATTTAACTGACAATCATCAGAATTCAGCTATTAGCTATTAGCTATCATTAATAACTGATAGAAGGAAATAAAAGCAACTTTTGAAATTGAGAGAGAATTAAAAGTATCGTCATTTTAGTTGAGATTGAGACGAATGTTTCTTGCTGTTAAAGGGTTTCAGCTAAAAAACTGTTTGATTATTATTTTAAATGACTATAACTGGCAAATTAAGCTCTTTTAACTTTAGAAGGAATTATTCATTATTTGCTGATAACTAATTGTGCTTAAGCTGAATGATGAGTGATAATTTAATTGGTTTGCTGAATGATTAGTGATAATTTAATTGGTTTATGGATTATTAAAAATATTAACGCTTGGATATTGTTTGTCAATTTTTATTCTGCTTTTAAACGTTTCTTCTTAATCTTGAACCTTTATTTATTGAACCGAAAAAACTATTCGTTCCCAATCAAAATGATCTAGTGGAATTAGTCCATAAATTAATCGATAAAAGACAAAGTTTGCACGAAAAAATTATAAGTAAACTCGATGAGGTTAAAGAACTTTCCCAAGCAAACTTTACTTCAATTATCTGATGTTTTTCTAACTGAACGAACTTTCAACTTAATTTGAGAACGGGAAAAATTTAAGGTTAGTAAGGTTAGAAAGAGAAACTCAACTCTCTAAAAGTTGATTGATAAAAACAATCTGAGATTTGTTTGGAGATAGAGTTAATATAATCTCATTCCTATAATATTTCTCCAGTTATACCAGTGAAGCTAAACCTAAATTTTTACCCGGAGAAAGATTATCCTCTAATGTTCTGATTAAAATTGGTGTTGTGGGAATGATTCGTCGAGATAAACCAATTATTCAGGCAATCGATAAATTACAAGAATATATTAAGTCTTCAGAGCATAAATGCGAACTGGTAATTGGAACACCTTTTCGTCAAAAACCAAAATATTTAGATGAACTGAATGTCACTCTTTATGACACTACTAAACAAGAAAACTATATCCAGGTTTTAAATGAAATAGATATTGTAGTAATTCATTATGAAAAAGACCGCTATTACTACAGACCAAGTGGAGTAATTATTGATGCAGCTTCTTGTGGATGCTATATTATTGCTTCTGATTATCCTGTTATTAAAAATCAAGTTAATTGGCCGAAAAAAATTGGTTCTACCTTTTCTAATTTTGATGAAATTTCTAATCTTATAGATGAGGGTATAATTCATATTCGAGAAAAAGGGCATGATAATCACTGGCATTGGCGAGAATAAAGAACTGCTAAAGCTATAGCTAAAATTTTATTTCCTAATAATTATAAATTAGATACTAAGGTTGACGGAGGGAAGTTAGGTGGTACTAAAGCCAACTCTTACAGTTAATTATAGTCACAAGTAAATTAATTATACTATCATGTCCTATGTCAGCTTAATAGCACGATAAAACTCCGTTTTGCTGGCGTGAAAAAAAAACTTTCTCCTGTCTTATCCTTCTTTAGCTTCTAATCTCAGGTATTTCAATTAATTTGAAAAAATATTATTTTTAAGACTAACTTGACCAATGTTTTATACCAGATATCAAAAGTCTTGCTACATCTCCTTGGGAGTAGGGAGTAGGGAGTAGGGTTCAAAGACATAACATATCTTAGATCAATGCCAAGAATCGTTACAAACATTACTGAACCATTATTATCGCTTAATAACTGAAGTCTTAATGAAGTATAGAATTATTTTTGGGAATTGGTATTAGTGAATAACAATTAACTCAATTCTATCTTGAAGATTGTAATCAGAAAAGGAACATATTTTTTGGGAAAAATATTGTTCCTGCATTAGCTGAATTTTCTTGAGATTAAACTTCATATCCAATTTGCTTGAGTTGATTTCCGGCAATTTGATTAAACTTATCTATTTGCTCTGAAGTTAATTCTTGTTTATATCTATTTATTCTGGAACTATTAATTGGTTTAGATAGTTGAGAAAATTCTGGTCTTTTGCTGTTAGTAATTGTATTTTGAGAATATTGATTTGGATCTAATTGGCTAGGATGATAATCTTCTTCTAGAAAATTCATGGTTTGCTTAATTACTGTTTCTGGGTCTAAGGTTAATTCTTCATACTTAACATCTAAAATATTTGGATTATTTCCTTGATTTAGCCTAGCATCTACACACTTTTTCCAATATTTAGCATATCTTTCAATGCTTTTTCCTTGAACTACATTTACATGATTACGAGCTGAACAATAACAATCTCGACCATCCCGATACATATTGATAAATTGTGCATTAGGAAAATATTTAGCTAAAAAATCTATTCTCAATACATGGGGTGGTGTTTTTTCAATAAATCTTGTTCCGCCAACTTTTTTTAAAGTACATTCAGCCAATCTGTCAAAATAATCTACAATATCTTGCGATTGTTTCTGAATATCTTCTATTTCTGATTTAGTAATTTCAGAAAATGGTATACTAAATAATTCTTTATACATAAATATACCTGTTTCATAACCAGGACCGGTTAAATTTGGATGTACTCCTAATATTAATTTCATGAGAGTAGTTCCAGTTCTAGGAGCGCCAAAAACAAATATATGTCTTTGATGAGATTTTGATTTAGGAAAACGCCAGATAACATTTTTAGGTAGGCGAGTAGGATTTTTTAGCAATTGACCAATTGTTTGTGTTAAAGTCATGTTAAACTTATAAAAAATCATCAAAGTCTATAATTATTATTTTACTCAAGTCTAAGAAATATTGTCAATAACCTATTGGTTTTATTTTCAAAGTAATTTGACAGTTCGATTTTAATCAACTTTTTTTCAACTAATTTAAAAGTCACATCGTTTCTTGTCAAATAATTATGAATAATCCGCCCAAATTCTCCTATAATTATCCTACTCTTGAGCCTGGGATTTTGATTAAACGTTATAAAAGATTTCTGGCAGATATAGAGTTAAAGTCTGGAGAAATAATTACTGCTCACTGCCCAAATACAGGCCCGATGACTGGAGTTTCTAACCCTGGTAGTCCTGTGATGGTTTCTCATAGTAATAACCCTAAACGAAAGTTGGCTTATACTTGGGAATTAATTCAAGTAACAGATAATGAACCGACTTGGGTAGGAATTAATACGGCTTTACCTAATCGAGTTATTAAGTTAGCTTTGGCAGAATACTTATTTCCTGAATTGGGAGATTATTGTGAAGTTAAACCAGAAGTTGTTTATGGAAAAGACAAAAAAAGTAGGGTAGATTTTAAGTTAATTAGCGATAGTCAAAATATTTATCTTGAGGTAAAAAATACGACTTGGGCAAATCAACGAATTGCTTTATTTCCAGATACAGTTACAGAAAGAGGGCAAAAGCATTTACGAGAATTAATTGAAGTAGTTAAAAAAGGGGAAAGAGCAGTATGTTTATTTTTTATAAATCGTGGAGATTGTTATCAGTTTTCCCCTGGAGATATTGCTGAGCCTGGTTATGGTGAACTCTTGAGAGAAGCTGTTAAAGAAGGGGTAGAAATTTTGCCCTGTAGATTTGAAGTTACTCCCCAAGAAATTCGCTATTTAGGTATGGCAGAATTTCTTAATTAGGTTTTTTGTATTGATTAATTAATTTATCTTTTATTTTGCGTTTAATACCCCAGCGTCATTTTAGTTATCAGTTATAGCAATTATCATATTGGTGAGGTAAAAATTCCTTTGTTTTAGGGAGTATTCAATTAATAATTAATAATTAATTATTACCTCTCCTTGAAAATGGATAGGATTGACTAAAAGGAAAATTTTTTCTTGTTTCTCCTTTAAACCCTCTCCTTTAAACCTTAATTATTCGGTAATTCGAGAAACAGGGGATAGAAAAAAAGAAAAACAACTTTATCTCACTAATTTGAGAAACGCTATATAAATTATCAGTTATCAGTTATCAGTTGTTAACAAAAATGCTTAAAATCGTTTGGGGTTTGTAGACAGCAAGTGGCCGGTCGTTGACTATCGATAAGTAATTTTCTTTTCAGCCTTCTTCCTTCTTCCTTCTTCCCTCTTCCTTCTTCCTTCTTCAATTATGAACCAAAACATTTCAATGTTGATTAAAGCCTGTAATCATCTAGGCTATGAATATGAAATTCTACATGAATCTGGAAATTTAGTAGTTGTCAAAAATCAAGGTAAATCTCATGTATTTGTGAATTGGGCAACACCACTAAACTCATCATCAGTTACTCATTTATGTCGTGACAAAGAATACTTTTATCAATATTTTAAACCCCATATCAATATTCCCAAAACTAAGGGTTACTTAAATCCTAATTGTAATGAGTTATATTCTAGTTATGTGAAAGATTCTAATGTAGAAGAAATAGCAAATAATATTGAGCAAAACTTTGACTATCCTGTTGTATTGAAAAAAAACAAAGGCTCAAAGGGAAGAAATGTATTTAAGTGTAATGATAGAAGTCAAGTCATAAACTCCCTTGATACAATTTATGATTTAAGCAATTATAAATACGATTATATTGCTATTAGTCAAGAATATATTCATATTCAGAAAGAATTTAGAGCTTTGTTTCTAGAAGGTGATTTACATTGTGTATATGAGAAGAGTATTACTGGAGCAAAATTTGTCGGAAATTTAAGTAGACTACATTGGGAAGGAGCAAAAGCTAAGATTATATTGGATATAGATTTTTTAGAACAAATACAATATTTCTGTAAACCCATATTTCAAAATTGTGAATTAAAATATACGGGATTAGATATAGCTCTAGATACAAATAATAAACTCTGGTTAATTGAAGCGAACTCTGAACCAGGATTTGATTATTTAGTTAGAGACTGCGGGGAAGAATTAGCAATAGAATGGTACAGAAAAACACTACTATTAATATTCTCCCAATCACATTACTCCAAATAATAGTTTAGTAATTTTTAGCTACATTCAAAATTTAAGAGTTAATTTTTGAGATTTGCGACAAACCCTAGTTTTCCTAAATTGATACTTCCAAATTAGGCGTTGCTGAATCAAGGGATGAATCTTTTTTGAACAGGAAAATCTCATCCTTAATACTTCATACTTATTTTTTGTCCAAGCATACAATTCATCCCACAAATATGCAACGTCTCTCCTTCTATTCCTCTTTCTTCTTCTTTCTTCCCTCCTGACTCCTGACTCGGTTCTCCCCCTCCTGGGAGGGGGAGGGGCGAGGGGTGGGTTGACTCCTAAGTAATTAAGGTTAATATCATACACGCGCTTCAGCAACGCCCCAAATTAAGATACTATTGCTTTTGCCTCCTGGAGATATTTAAGATTAACAAAGTTATGAATTATTTTCTTTTATTACCAACCCTTGCCATAGTAAAATAATATTTTAATTTAAATATTTATCCGATCGCCTAATATCAAGTAATACCAAGCATGAAAAAAGAATGTTACGAATAATAGGGGCAATTAAAAGACTTTATCGGAGATTTACCTTGGACTAAAAAGATAAATTCCGACCTAATAAATAGTATAAAAACTATTCATTATGTACGTCGCCAATCCAACACCTCCCCTACCTAACTCCTCAAAAATAACCCATTTATTTGTAGATAATATTTATCAAATTGGTATAACATTAATTAACAGCAATGTAGAGATTTTTCATACAATTCCTCTACGACCAAAAAATAGAGTCTCCACTTTCAAGGGGATAAAAAAGTAAACTTCAGTATTTCCAGCATCTGGCTTCAGTTGGTGATTTTTTTAATAGAATAGATTTGTCTGCTTACTTCTTAGCTATTGCTTTTTCTAGATTCATTACTTCCAGTTTTAATTAGACAATAATAATTTTAACTCTAAATAAGTCATATTTTTACTTTTAATAAGACTATGATAATCCAAAATAATTCACGACAATTTGATTGCTGCAGTTTTTTATATCCCCATATTATCTATTCCTTAAAAGTCTAGAATATCTCAAAACTAAAATTAAGATTGCTATTCTATACTTCAGAAAAAAACTTTTTATCGATCGACCAAACAAATGTTAATTTCATCAAAAAAACTTACTACTTTAATCATAATACTTGTACTTACACTTGCCAGTGGATGTTCTCTACTGTTAAAACCTTCTCCTAAAGTTCATATAACTCTAGGAAATCCAAGTAATGCCACAACTTCTATTGAAAATACAGATAATTATTTACTAGAAAAAACTCAATATGTATTGTCATATAACCGGGATAAAGGAACAGCAAATTGGGTAAGTTGGCAACTGAATAAATCTTGGTTAGGAAATGTAGAAAGACAGGATGATTTTCGCCCTGATGATAGTTTACCTGAAGACTGGTATCAGGTCAGACCTAGTGATTATCGAAATACTGGTTATGACCGAGGACATTTAATTCCTTCCGCAGATCGTACTGCTAATGAAGAAGATAATTCAGCCACATTTTTAATGACAAATATAATTCCTCAGAGTCCAGATAATAATCGTGAAACTTGGCGGGGATTAGAACAATATTCTCGTGAACTTGTACAACAAGGAAATGAACTTTATATTATTGCTGGAGGTTACAGAAAAAAAGCAACTATTGCCAAAGGTAAAGTAACTATTCCTAGTCGTACATGGAAAATTATAGTAGTGGTAAAACCTGGTTCTGGTTTGAGGGGAGTTGATAAAAATACTAGAGTAATTACAGTGGATATGCCTAATTCAAATCGGATTAGAAATGACTGGAAAGCTTACCGAGTTTCAGTGGATAAAATTGAAACTGAGACTGGTTATGATTTTCTTTCAAAAGTTCCTAAAGAAATTCAAGATGTAATTGAAAGTAGAGTTGATCGGCAGTAGATAAGTTAAAATTAATAGGTTCAAAATTGACTTGAATAAGCTAGTAGGTTGTAGGTTGTAAATTAAAAAATTTGGTAGTCCTAAATATGTAAGGATATTGATTAATGAATCCTTTCCATTGTCAGGAGGTAAGCTGTAAAATTATTACTTTACCACTACCAAAATTTTCAAGTATATATTATATAGTTTCCAGATAAGTTGTTAAACTAAAGAAGGCAACAGGGAATAAACAAAAATGGTAAAAATATTTCCCTATTCAAGTTTCAATAGAAACTGTAGCTATACCTGCATAATCTCCTGTATTTGTCTTACCAACTATATAAACATCTTTTCTCACCTCACCCACCTTATAAACCTTTAAATCACTCAAATATTGTTTCATCATACTGACAAGTTTTTGATATTTCCTTACCACTTCATATTCTTCTGCGTTATGCCAATCTTTTTCTCTAATTACCAATCTAAAAAAAACTTCAAATTCTATTACTTTAACTGTAGTCTCTAAAGAATGTTTAGTAATTTTCAAAACAATTTCATTATTTAATGAAATTCCCTCTCCAAATTCCCAAATAAAAACTTCAAAAGGATAATCAGATTCACTCATCCATAGTAAATCTTTTACCAGTTCATCTAATTGCTCAAAAATTTCTAAATTAGTTAAAGTCATTTTCATTAATTGATAATGGATAATTGATAATTGCCTCTGGTTAAAACCGTTACGGAATTGAATATAAGGAAATATTATTTCTTTTTTTTCCCTTCAAAGGGTCGGCTTTAAACCAGAATTATTTAATTATTAATTATTCGGTAATTAATACTAAAACTACTAATAAATTTATAGACTATTGAGGTGAAATATCTAATCCTCGTTTACCTCCCCAACTTTCCACAATTTTATCATCATAATCATCAGCAACTTTCAATACTGTTAAAGCCAACTCTTACAGTTAATTATGGTCACAAGTAAAATTAACCGTACTATAATTTCCCATGTCATTTCAGTTATCAGTTATCAGTAAGCTTAATAGCACGATAAAACTCCGTTTTCCTGGCGTGAAAAAAAACTTATCCTGTCTTATTCTTACTTTAGCTTCCTTTCCCTTATGCTCAATTATTCAACTTGGCGTGATAAGTAATTAAGTACAATTAATTATATATTTTATGGTCAGGTTAAATAGATAGGCAAAATGATTTTCATATTTACTGCTCAAGTATACAAGTATATTTTTTTTCCTACTTCCAAGTCCTTAATTAAAAATGTTATTGCACTACACAAATTAGGTTAGGACATTCATCTATATCCTACAACAACTATCTTTTAATATATTTTGATGATTAGGCGATCGCTAAAATAATTGATTTGACTGTTTTTGTATCATGTTTAGCTTTCAAAATCACAAAAATCAACCAATTTTGAAATCAGAAGTCAAGAGTAGAATGTTGTAAATTTTAAATTTTAAATTTTGATTTTTTGCTTACTTTCTAGAGTCTTTCTGACATTTTGAGGCACTCTCAGAATTACCTCCTCGCCCTTGACCAAAAAGTAAGGTCAATAGTCTCCCCTTTTAAGGGGATGAAAAAGCGGTCGAGGGATGGCGTTAGCGGAGCGGGTCTGTAAGAACGGGTTTCCTCGCCATATCCAATCGACCAAGAGAAAATCAACTTCAGTATTTTCTTGCCTCCCTATTCCATGAGGTACTGATAACTGATAACTGAAATGACTTTGCCCGAAGCAATATGAGGTTGTCTAAAATACATTTGTAAACTAATTAAATTATCACCAGTAGAGGAAGCATTTATGGCAATGACTATGGTTGAAAAAATCCTGGCCAAAGCATCAGGAAAATCTACCGTTACCCCAGGAGAAAATATTTGGATCAACGTAGACGTACTAATGACCCACGATGTGTGTGGTCCTGGTACTATTGGCATTTTCAAAAAAGAATTTGGCGAAGATGCCAAAGTTTGGGACCGGGAAAAAATCGTTCTCATCCCAGACCACTATATTTTCACCACCGACAAACGAGCTAACCGTAATGTAGATATCTTACGAGACTTTGCCCAAGAACAAAACATCAAATACTTTTACGACATTACTGATCGCTCAGACTTCAAAGCTAACCCAGACTACAAAGGAGTTTGCCACGTTGCTCTCGCCCAAGAAGGGCACACCCGTCCAGGGGAAGTTTTGTTTGGCACAGACTCCCATACTTGTAATGCAGGTGCTTTTGGACAATTTGCCACAGGTATAGGCAATACTGATGCTGCCTTTATCTTAGGTACTGGCAAACTACTTGTAAAAGTGCCAGCAACTATGCGGTTTGTCTTGAATGGAGAAATGCCGAATTATTTATTAGCAAAAGATTTAATCTTGCAAATTATTGGAGATATTTCTGTTTCCGGCGCTACTTATAGAACAATGGAATTTGCTGGAGAGACGGTGAAACAGATGACAATGGAAGAACGAATGACCCTCTGCAATATGGTCATTGAAGCAGGTGGTAAAAATGGAGTTATCGCTGCCGATGAAACTACTGTTAAATATTTACAAGGTCGAACAGATAAAACATTTGAGTCATTTCAGACAGATGAAAATGCGGCATTTTATAGCGATCGCTCCTACGATGTGACAAAATTAGAACCTGTGGTGGCCAAACCCCACTCTCCAGATAATAAGGAACTTGCTCGTAACTGTAAAGATGTCAAAATTGACCGAGTTTATATTGGTTCTTGTACAGGTGGAAAAACTTCTGATTTTCTTCATGCAGCTAAACTTATTAAGGGTCATCAGGTGAAAGTTCCTACTTATTTAGTACCAGCAACTCAGAAAGTTTATGAGGATTTATTTAACTTAAAACATGATGGAAAAACCCTCTCAGAAATATTTTTAGATGCTGGTTGTATTGAACCTGCTGCTCCCTCTTGTGCTGCTTGTTTAGGCGGACCAAAAGATACATTTGGGCGATTAAATGAACCAGAAATTTGTGTGTCTACAACTAATCGTAATTTCCCTGGTCGAATGGGGAATAAACAGGCACAAGTTTATTTAGCTTCTCCCTATACAGCAGCAGCTTCCGCACTGACTGGATATGTTACCGACCCACGAGAATTTATGTAAATTTGTTGCCAGTTTATCAATAAAAAATTTAGGAGTCAGGAGTCATAATTGAATTATGTATGTAGAAATAAATGAATATATTGTTTAAATTTTTCCAGTAAATCTAATATTGATTGATATTTGATTAGTGGAAATTTACCAACTACAGCATTAATTAATTTTGACTCCTGGCTACTTTCATATTGCTAAGATCGCAAAAGTTTATGATACTTTAATCTCATAACTAAGGCGCTATAGTTAAAAAAATCATCAATTTATCATTCACACTAAAGGAAGTGCCACACAGATAATTTATCTACCATCTTATAACCCAGGCGCTATAGTCGAAAAAAGCATCAATTAATTTATCATCTACATCAGAGCGATCGCCACACAGAAAATTTATCTACCATCTCATAACTCAGACGCTATAATTCAAAACTCTTCAAAAAATGCCAAAAATTTCCCTATTTATGAACTTTTTCCTGATATTTTTCCATTAAACTTACTGAATAATCAAGGTTTAAAGCCTCTTATTTAAAGGAGAAACAAGAAAAAATTTTCCTTTGAGTCCATCCTCTTCTTTTCGAGGGTAGGTAATTATTAATTATTAATTATTAATTGTTGAAGACCAATTTTTCCAAGGATTTTTCGATAAATTAGAATTAGAATATCTCTTATCGTGAGAAACTTCCTCCCCTATCCAATCTGGCAATTCAACTTCTTGATTTTCATTATAAAGTTCAACTTCAGCCACAATTAAACCTTGATTATCTCCAGCAAACTCATCAACTTCCCAAATAAAATTACCATGAGAAACCTTATATCTAACCTTTTCAATTAAGGGCGAACTACACAAAGTATTCAACATCTCTTGAGCATCTTCAACTGGAATAGAATACTCATATTCTGACCGTGAATTACCCACAGAAGGTCCTTTAATAGTTAAATAGCCTTGGTCTCCCGCAATTCTTGCCCTTAATGTTATGCCATCTTCTGTAGACATATAACCTTGACGATAAACTTGCCCAACACCTTGATTACGCCACCCGTTGCCTTTAACTAAAAACTTACGTTCTATTTCTATTGCCATTTTAATATTTAAGAACTTTTGAGAATTAATACAATGATTATTATCATAATGGGAGTTTCTGGTTCTGGTAAATCTACTATTGGAAAATTATTAGCAAAATCTCTAGGTTATGAATTTTATGACGCTGATTCTTTTCACTCCCAAGCTAATATAAAAAAAATGAGTAGTGGTAATCCTTTAAATGATGCAGACCGAATTCCTTGGTTAGTAGAAATGAGAAATGCAATTGAGCAATGGTTAGAGAATAATAAAAATATTATATTAGCCTGTTCTGCTCTGAAAAAAGCTTATCGTCATCTACTGATAAAAGACTCACAAAATATTAAACTTGTCTACTTAAAAGGGTCTTTTGATTTGTTTGCCCAAAGACTAAAGGAACGAGAAAATCATTTTATGAAAGTTGAAATGTTAAGAAGTCAATTTGACGATCTTGAAGAACCAGAAGAAGCGATAATAATAGATATAGATGCTGTAAAATCTCCCGAAGATATTATCAATTATATTAGGAATAGTTTGTAGAAATTTTTATTTATATTAGGTAGTGAAGTCGGGGAAAGGCAGGGGGTAGAGGATAGGAAATTCAGGGATATAGAAAACTATCTAAAAAAAAGTATTTGGAGAGCAAAATTGTTTGAATATTTGCGTAATCATTCTACCTTCAAATATTTGTTTTTTTTCTCCCTGATGGAAAAAGCTTTAAAGTCTTTTTGCAACTTATTTATCCCAAGCTCAAAAAGCTGATAGCTGAATGCTAAAAGCTAATAGCTAGTTAACTTGTCTATCTGTATCTACAGTCAACCCCGATCAAGATATTATTCTATGCAGCTTAGAAATGAATTTGGTACAATTCCTGCCTTGAATAGTCCAGTAAAAGTAGTAATATTATCTTTTCTTTCACGGGTTTAATACCTCACCATCAACGGGAGTGCTTAAAATTATTTGGGGTTTTAATCCCCATGCAATTTTTCCTTCTGCCTTCTGCCTTCTGCCTTCTTCCTTCTTCAATCACCTAAAACCTAACACTTTTCCTTTACTTCAAAAAACGACTTGCCATCCCCATCATATCTGAAATATCAACATCCCCATCTCCATCAGCATCCAAAAAGCTATTTAAAACATTATTAGATGCCTGATTAGGATTTTGAGTGTCATTACCCGTTTTCAATAAATTCAGAATTAGTGGCACTAAAGTAGGCAATAAATTCTGGATTTGTGAGAGGTCAAAACCTGTTTTTTCAGATATACTCTGAACAATTCCAGTAATTTGATTAGCTGAAAATAGAGATTCAACAGCTTGGGGATTAGGATCTGTACCTGCAAACTGATTGATAATTGCTTGAACTGCTCCATTACCAGACTCTTCTCGCTTCTGCTGTAAAGCTGAACGTACATAACCACCCAACATTGACATAGCAACTTGAGTTGCACCAGAATCTCCTCCGAGATTGCCGCTTAGTTGCTGCACTGTACCAAGAATACTGCTCAATTGACTCGTACTAGCTTCTTGATTAGGGTTATTAATAGCACCAACAATTTGATCGAAAAGTCCCATTATTTTTAAACTGTAATAATTTTTGACAACGAGCTTCAGAAAGGCCAATAACCTCTACTGAAGTCGTCTTTAATTATCTATCTTAGTGACCCAAATAGCTACTAAAAAATGCCTCAACTTCATCTACAGTAGGTTGAGCAGACATCGCTCCTTTTTTAGTAGCGCTTAAAGCACCCACCGCACTAGCATAAGTAACAATTTTTTTTGCTACCCCTGGTTGCTGTAGTTGACGAATACCATATTGGCGCAACTGATGTACAAAACCTGCGACAAAGCTATCACCAGCACCAGTAGTATCCACCACATCTATTGAAAAAGCTGGTACTTTCCCTTCATTTTCTGACAAGTAATAAGCACAACCTAGATCGCCAGCAGTTATTAATGTCCCTTCCACTGAATTTAATTGGTAAGTAATTGCAGCAGGTTCGGTAGATTCAAATAACCACTTAGCTTCTTCTATAGAGAGTTTGACAAAATCCACTCTTTTTAGTAAAGAATATATAAGCTCTTTAGCTTCATCTGGATTTGGCCAAAATGAAGGACGCCAGTTGACATCTACCATGATTTTGAGATGGTATTGGTCAGCCAATTCAAGAGCTTGGTAAATTGCTTGTCTAGTTTCAGGGTAAGCTAGTCCAAGGGTTCCTAATATTAAAAAATCACCATTTAAAAATAAAGATTCTGGCAAAAGTTCAGCTTGTAAATGGGTATCAGCAAATTCTGTTGTCTGGCGATCGCCAAAACCAACAAATTCACGTTCCCCTGTTGTAGAGTGTAATACATAAACCTTCCGTGTTGGTGCGTCAGAATTTTGCTGGATACCAGTAGTGTCTACTCCCACTTCTTGCAAAAATTTTACCAGTGTTTTGCCTTCTGTATCTTGACCTACTGCACTAATTAAAGCACTAGGAGTCCCTAGTTTGACTAAACCACAAGCAACATTGGCCAGGGCACCACCAGGGTAGATTGTCCAAGACTGAACTTGATTTAGAGGTATTCCGGGTCTGTCGGCCAAACAATCAAATAAAATTTCACCGAGACAGAGAACATGAAGATGGGTCATATTGATTAGAGTATCTCAAGTTATATATAGGTAGGGAAATTCGGAATATTTTAGTGGTGATTAAAATCTAAGGTATATTTAAAATCAATAATTTTTTTTGAAAAAACATAATTAACTAATTTTATCCTCCCTCAGCTTTTTCATACTTTTCCCACTTATAGATTGTCATTAAGGTGAATTTTGTCAAGATGTCTCTAAAATTATAATTAGGCAGATATACATATATAGACAAAAGTTATGACTGGTTGCGAGTCTCAAACCAAAATATCCCTTTCAGAAAGGGAACTTCAAGTTGTGGAGCTAGTGGCAGATGGGTTGACTAATGAAAAAATCGCCGAGAAGCTAGAAATTAGTAAGCGAACGGTAGATAATCATATCAGTAATATTCTGAGTAAGACTTCAACCCATAATCGAGTAGAACTGGTTCGTTGGGCTTTGCAGTGGGGCAAAGTATGTTTAGATAGTATCAACTGTTGTAATTTACCAGATACAACGGAACAATTGGTAGATCATAGCTTAGAGGGCGATATATTGGGAAGGTAAATATCAAGATGCAGACTGCGAAACAAAAACAACAACGTTATCAAATTAGCTGTCAAGGACTACCACTAGCAGTATATCGAGAAGTAGCAGCTCATTTGCGTCAAGTCGGCAAAGTAGAAGTGGACTTATTTTTTCTTCCTGTCTCAGAACCATTTGACTATGAAAAAAGCCAAATAGGAAGTCTGTGCTTAGAGTATACAGAAGATGCTGAAGATGCTGTCCGTCAAAAAGTAGACCAAATATTGGCCTATTATCAATCTAAATTCGGGCCTTGGGAAGCCAATCAAATTGCAGGTAATGGTGAGGGAGATTAGTCATTGCTCAAATATCAAATATTAGGGACTAATGACTGTCCCCTCTCTCAATTTTTTTAGTAATTATTGTTCTAATATCTGGCATTAAAGTTACTCTATGAATATCAAACAAAAGTCTTAATTTTTACTAATAAACTCTATTTTCAACAATAACAAAAAGAGCTATAGCAATTTCCAAGAAGCGTGAGGTACAAAATTCCTGTGTTTTAGGGAGTAGGGAGTAGGGAATAGAAAAACAACTGTATCTCAGTAACTTGAGAAACGCTATATGTTAGTATGTAGTGATTATTTGTAGTAAATTAGTTATTATGTCTAAATCATAAATTACCTAATTTTATTATTTTTGGCTCTAGTAAATCAGGCTCTACTTCGCTTTGTAACTATCTTGTTCAGCATCCAGATATTTTTATTAGTAAAAAGAAAGAACCTAATTTTTTCTTGTATGATGAAGGTAGCATTATAACTAATCAAAAAGGAAAGATTACAGTTTATACTATAGATTGGTACAAGTATTGGTTTAGAAAACCACAAGAGAAAGCTATTGGATAAGCTTCTGTATCTTACATAGCTAATGAACAAGCTCCTATTAGTAATTAAATCAAGATTACCTGATGTTAAATTAATTGCTTTATTACGCGATCCTGTGTCTCGTGTCTATTCTGATTATTTATTTAATCAAAGAAACAATAAACACGAAGGTGAAAAATCTTTGTTAAAAGCAATAGAAGCTGACCAAAAGCAAGGATATCCCGAGCAATATTTTGAAAAAGGGTTGTACTACTATTACCTAAAAAAATATTTTGATATATTTGACCTTCAAAATATTAAACTTTTTTTATTTGAAGATTTTACCTCAGATTCTCTAAAGGTTGTCAAGGATATATTTACATTTTTAAATGTAGACAGTAGCTTTGTACCTCAAAGATGCTTCTTCAGGAATCCCAAAAAATAAGACTATTTATAATTTTATTTATAAAGATAATTTCCTTAGAAAAGCTTTACGTCCAATTATGAGAACTTTATTTCCTAACCGTGAAAAAAGAAGAGCATTGTGGACAAATCTAATAAGTCGAAATTTATCTCGGCCTCCTCTACCCTCAGAAATGAGAAAAGTCATATTCGAGATGTATAAACCTGATATCATAAAATTACAAAAACTAATAGACCGAGATTTGTCAAAATGGTTGTCTTAATTTAAGCAATTGTAAGTAATACTTTTACCAATTATTCATTAAGTAGAACATAGTAATTTTTGGGCACTATGTATCAAATTGTAAATTAGCTCAAAAGTTTATATTAATTGCTTTTAGGAGTTTTTTGATTAAAAATGCAACGTCTTTTTTTTGCCTGCTCTATTTATCTATTAGTAATTATTGAATACTATATTGCTCCTACACTAGCTTTGTTTAGAATTGACTGATATCGAGAGATAAGCAGAATTATTATAATTCTCAATTAATTAACTATTGAAACATCAGAGATGTTACTATGCCACCAATACCATCTTATTTAATCCCTCTAGTAATTGTTTTAGTAATTGTTCCATCTGTAGTTGCTATATTATTAAGAATAATACTTCATTTTGACTTAGTAAATCAAGGAAATAAAGTTAGAAGACTAATTAATCAGCAGTCAGTAAATAAGCCAAGATTTATCGAATATTTAGAGGGCAGATTTACAGATGCAAGTAGTAAACTAGAGCAAGTTAATACAGGAGCATTAATAGACCAAGTTTATAGTAGACAAAGATTATTTGGATTAATATCTTATGAACAAATAGAATATTTATGTCGAATTTTACCTAATCTACTGGTGTCTTTTGGATTATTAGGTACTTTTATCGGCATTACCATTAACTTGACTTCTTTAAGTCAAACAGTTAGTGATACTAATGCTACTGATGTTAGTAGTTTGCTCAGGGAATTACAAGTACCATTACAAGGCATGGGAATTGCCTTTACTAGCAGCTTAGTAGCAATATTATTTAGTGCAGTAGTTACATCAGTTAATTTCATTTTTAATACTAGCCTTGCCAAAACTAGATTAATCAGTTCAATAGAAGACTATTTAGATAACATTTACTTACAAACAATAGAAGGTCAAACTCAGCTTGATAAAGTAGTAAAAGCTGTTGCTTATTCTTTTGAAGGATTTTTAACAAGATTTGGTCAAACAGTCAGAGTAGGAGTAGAGTCAGCTCTGCAAGATAAAATTCAAGAAATTCATAATGCTAATACTACTACCAGTAAATTAGCAGAACAGACTTTTGTGCGATTAGGAGAAGCTGCTGCTACAGTGGCAAAAAGTTCTAAAGATTTTCAGATAGCAGGGGATAGATTTCTAGAAATAGCACAGATATTTGAACATAGTCAATTTCCGCAAAAGTTAGCTAATTCAACAGCACAATTAGCCAATATTCAAAGTAATTTTTCTCAATCAACTTCGACTCTAGCTACTGCTGTTCAAGCAATAGAAATAGTAGTAATTGAACTACAGGGATATAGTAAGAGACTAGCAAAATTTGGAGAACAAATTACCAGTAATAATCAAACTTCATTAAAACTATTAGAATCTCATCAAAGTAATCAAAAATCTTTGGCTGAGATGATTCGACAATTACAAGAAGCATCACAAGGTTTTCAATTAGCGGTGGGAACTCTGGATAGTTTACAAAGAAGAGTAGTATCTAAAGCAGATAATTTAGATGAAGTACAAATTCAACTAAAAACTTTAGCAAATGCCTTGAATAATTCTACAGATGGTATTAGTCAGAGCATTAAATCTTTAGGAGACCAAATAGGAAAAGGTATGAGTAATCAAGCTAATCTGAATAATTCCCATTTAAGCGTCATCGCCACAAATTTACAGGAATATATCAATCAAATGCAAGAAACTAAAAATGAAATTTATCGGTTGACACATACTATCGATAAATTAGCAAATAAATAGGTGTGACAGCTCGCTGCTTCAAACCTTCTCTTGGGAAGCTCAAGACTTTTAAGTACCCCTTTTTTTTACCGAATAATTAAGGTTTAAAGCCTCTCCTTTAAAGGAGAAACAAGAAAAAAATTTTCCTTTTATTCAATCCTCTTCCTTTTAGGGAGAGGTAATTATCAATTATCCATTATCAATTATCAATTATTGAAATAAGTTATCTACAAATAGAACTATTGCCAAAGTAAAAAATAAATCTTTTTTTATCATTTTCTTTGTGGGTTTAATACCCCACCGTCAACGGGGGTGTTCAAAATTACTTGGGGGAGCGAATCCCCATGTAATTTTCCTCCTGTCTCCTGTCTCCTGTCTCCTGTCTCCTTCTTCAACCCTTGTTTATTAAGCATCTCTATAGATTAGACATCTCCAGAAAAGAGGCAACAGGCAATAGCTCATCTGGCAACAGGGAGAAATAATTGATAATTGGTGGTGGTGCATATAATAGTAAAGGAAGTGTGGGGAGATGGGGACTCACCCCTCGCCCCTCCCCCTCCCAGGAGGGGAATTTGGGGAGATGGGGGGAGTGTGGGAGTGTGGGAAAAATTAAAAAATATATATCCTCACCAAAACCCATGCAGGACTACCTGATAATTTATGGATAAGAATTGATTTGATTTTTGATTTTTACCAGATGTCTATTTATGTTTTCTGCTATGTTTTCCCTGTTCTCTGTTCCCTGCTCCCTCACAGGAGTGTGCATTCCCTCTCTTTGTCGATGGTCGGACAGCGAGGAGACCCACCCTTGACAGAGTCGCTGCCTCTTTCCTCCGGAAGAGGAGCTTTCCTATGGTCATGCTGCGCAAACGCTAACACTTTATATGTTGCGGAGCAAAACGCCATCCCTCGACCGCTTGCAACTGTAGTCGTCGCGGGGTCGCACTGCTGTTCCCTGCTCCCGACTTTTGCCAGGAGTCTAATATATTTAATAATTTGATTATTAATAGGAATTAAAATAATTATGCGTCATCGTTCACGACTTGTTGAAGATAATCGCGACCTAGAAATTTGGCCGGCATTTACAGACTTAATGTCTAACTCTTTTATGATATTAAGTTTATTATTGCTATTAGCTATTATTAAATCTCTGTTTATAGAGTCAATTTCTGATGCCAACGAAAATCGCGCCCTACAACTGCAACAAGAAATTACTAATTTACAAAATCAAATTCAACAAAAGACTGGTGAAGTAACAGGATTACAAGGACAAATTGGTAACTTACAAAATCAAGTAACAAAATTACAAGGATTAGTAACTACCTCTGAAAATGAACTAGAGCAAAAGTCAAATAGAGTCACACAACTAGAAACAGAAATTGAAAAATTGAAGTCTCCACCTGTAATAGTAATTAGAGATTCTAAGTCTCGAAGATTTGAATCAGGAAGTGCGGAAATATCGGGAGATTTAAAAAGTTTTATTGAGGGAGATTTAATCAAACAAATAGAGGATTTTGCTAAGGAATATAAAGGTTATGTTGTTGAAGTAATAGGTCATACTGATGGTCAAGTAAATCAGAGAAGTGGAAGTAATTTAGATACTCAGTTAGAACAAGTTGCTAAGGGTAATGAATCTGTTAATAGTTTAGTACCAGGTTCAAATGCAGATTTAGGTTTGATGCGTGCTTTATCTGTTGTACAAGAACTTCAAAAAAACCCTCGTTTGAAAGAATTGGGGTTAAAATTTCGAGCTTATTCTGCAGCACAATTATATAACCCTGGGGGAGATTTTGCGGGGGCAAATCGTAATCCAAATCAGAGCAGACGTCGGATAGAAGTTCGGTTTACTCCTAGTGCGGTTGAGAGGTAGGTTAAAGTTGAAAGCAAGATTTTTAGCACAGATGTAATTGTAGATTTATGAACACGGAACCAAAACCGATGTATGAATGGAGGGACATCAACTGGCGAAAATTGGATAAGTTTACCGAATATAGTGGCATTAATCCTAAGGACTCGTGCAAAAATAACCTGAACAGTTTTTTTGATAGAAGCTATATTTCACAATTTATCCCAGATAAAATTTGTACAACTTATTTTTACATGGCTCCTAAGTTTGAAATTAAAATATACAATTGAGAATAATATAAATACTGCTAAAATTATTATGGCAAAATTTTGTTTGCAAGCTCCCTTTAAACCTACTGGTGACCAACCTGGAGCGATCGCTCAATTAACTGTTAATATTCAAGCTGGACATAAATTTCAAACATTACTAGGAGCTACAGGTACTGGTAAAACTTTTTCCATAGCTTCTGTCATAGAAAAAGCAGGCAGACCGACATTAGTTTTAGCTCATAATAAAACTTTAGCGGCTCAATTGTGTAATGAGTTGCGTGATTTTTTCCCTGATAATTCTGTGGAATATTTTATTAGTTATTACGATTATTATCAGCCGGAAGCTTATCTGCCAGTAGATTTGGTTCTTGTTCCAGCAAGTCATTAATCAGAGAATAGGCAAAATTTGGGGCCTAGCTATGGGTGATTCTGTATTTATCGATTAAATCCGGGTGTGGTCAAAAGTAGTTGATAGAGCAGAGGATAAATTTTGTCCAAACCCTGCGTTTTGTGGTTGGCTTTCTCAGCAACTTGGATCTAACAGCGTTCCGTTATAATTCCGCGTACTAACGCCGCAAAACAGTTCTACATACTAATATGTTGTCTGAAACATGTATTCCCACCATTATACCGTTGTCATTACAAACATGTCTGCCATCTCGCTGCGTACCATAGTCTAAAAAGGGCTGACTGAGGACTAGTGCAGGATGGCAGAAATAAGTGACCAGTAGGAGCAATGCCCTCTTCCTGAGATAGAATACTCAGAGGTGCGATCGCATCGGAGAGGCCAGCCCCAAAAAGTGACCACTAAAAAAAAGTGATT
>NZ_JAAHGB010000006.1:788810-795910 GCF_010672695.1 Okeania sp. SIO1H4 | reverse complement strand
CAGCCAAGACACGATCTTTGTGCCCCGATAAAGTCTGAATTAAATTGCCATCAGTATTCCACAGTTTCACCGTCCTATCCCCACTCCCTGAAGCAATCAAATTGCCATCGGGGCTAAATGCTACAGCAGTGACAATCTGATCATGCCCCGATAAAGTCTGAACTAAATTGCCATCAGTGTTCCACAGTTTCACCGTCTTATCCTCACTCCCCGAAGCAATCAAATTGCTATCGGGGCTAAATGCTACAGCATTGACACGACCTTTGTGCCTCTCTAACCTATTGATTTCTTTATACAAATCAAAAGTTTGTCGCAGTAAGTCTGCAGCTTGAAACTGAATAGCTGATGTTGCTGTCTTTACCTGTTGTAATTTGCGACCTAGTTTGAGTATATCCATCTGTACTTCTAGGCTAGAATTTAAACGGGAGTCTAATGTCAATATTTCAGCTCTGAGATTGGCATTTTGTTCAGCAATAACTGCTTTGCGTCGTTGCATTTCTGACCAGACAGCAAGTAGGGAAATTATCAGAGAAAATACAGCCATTCCCACAATTGTTCGTTGACGCTGCCATTGTTTTTGTTTTTGTTCCTTTTCTACTAATTCCTTACTTTTTAGAATAAATTCTTTGATTTTATCAGTCACAGCAGGTTGCTGATTGTACTTTTGTGACAACTCCAACCACTCGTAAGCTCGGTTACATTCACTCCCCTGAAACAATAAATCAACATTTTTATTCCCTTTTTCCCACTCCAACGCCTTATGCGACATTTTCGTATGTTCCCGCACATATTCCCTGTCAGTATCCAACGTCCGCACCAACTCGCTAAAGTTAGCATAAAAGTCTCCCCCATACCGATGAAAATCTAACCATTGCACTTTGGCCAATTCTGGATGTAATTTGGCAGTATCAACTTTTCGATGCAAAACCGTCACAAACCGTTTATTTAAACTTTTGGCATATTCGACTTCATTTCCACAATAGGGAGAATTTACCGACTCTGGGGAAATAATAAATAAGAAGTTATCCGACTGTTCAATTCCGCGATTAATTTCCTGTTGAAAATCTGTGCCTGTAGCAATACTTTCCTGGTCAAACCAAGTAGTTTTTCCCTGAGTTTGTAAAGCCTCATTTAACTGTCTAGCAAAATCAGAATCTGCTCTGGAATAAGAAACAAAAACATCTAAAACTAAATTAGGTGGTTGTTTAGCACTTTCAGTAATAAATTCTGTTTGTAAATCTGTGGGTAAATTAGCCATTCTATTTCCAGCTAATTCTAACCAACTTTGATATTGTTCGAGATTATAACCCCGTAATAAAATACTAGGGTTACGATTTTGTTCTAGCCATTTCAAAGCTTTGACTAATAAAATTTTATGCCGTTGATAATAAATAGCTTCTGACTTTAATTCTTTGAGCAGTTTATCTATTCCTTCTGACTCTGATTGAGTAAAATAAATAAATTGTAAGTTGTTTATTTCGGCAGGAATTTCTGTTAAATCTGTGGGAGAAATTAATATAGGAATAATTCGTTTATTCAGACTCAAAGCATAAGTTAATTCCTGTTGACAATATTCAGATTTTATGGCTTCAGGAGACAATAAATAAATTAGATTATCCGCTCCGGCAATACCCCGCTCAATTTCTACTTGAAAATCTTTTCCAGTTTTAATATCGGCATGAGAACTCCAGACAGTAATTCCTTCTCTAATTAAACTTTTCCTGATTTGCTCCATGATACTTTTATTTGCTTCAGCAAAAGCCAAGAAAACTTGAGTCATTAAATTATTAGCATTTTTATCACTTTCACAGATAAATTCACCATGTAAATCTGTAGGAATACAAGGGGGTTGTTCTTCTGTAAATTTAATCTTTAACCATTGTTCTGCTTGTAGACGTTCTTTTCCAATTAACAAGTAACGAGTTTGTTTTTGATTATTTTCCCAGTCTAAACCTTTAACTAAAATCTTAGTATGTTGTTTTACATAATCTTGGTGACGATTAAATAATGCGATTAAGTCAGTTAAACTTTTGTCAAAATTATCAAGATTTTCCCGAAAATAAACCCAATTAATTCTACCAATTTCAGGGTGCATATTAGGAAAACTTGAATGCTTACCTTTTTCTTGATAAATTTTCCATTCTTCTAAAGTTTTTTTTTGATTTCGTTGTTGCCAAATTTCATAAGTAATTTGTTCGACGTGAAGCAGGGGAATAATTCGTTTATTGTATTTAATAGCTAATTCTATTTCTTTGAGACAGTAGGGAGAATTAATAGAATGAGGCGCAATAATAAACAGAAAATTATCAGCTTTTATGATGCCATCATCAATTTGATTTTGAAAGTCTACTCCCAGAGGAATATCATTTTGATCAAACCAGATTTTTAGAGCATTTTCTGTGAGTTTTTCATAGAGTTTTGTAGCAAAAGATTTACTGTCGGCACGTCCGTAAGAGATGAAGGCATTGTAATATTCTGACATGGTTTTATGGATTGGTAATTAGGTTTTGGAGGCAAATATATTATATAATATCAATTTGATAAATGTTGGCTACAAATAGCTAGGGGATTTTTTAGGAGTCAGGTAGAGGAGCCGTCTGATTTTGCTAGCACAAAGCTTTCCTACACCAAGATTTAACATTTTATTTACCGAAAAATTAAGGTATAAAGCCTTCTATATTCAAGAGAAAAAGCGGTCGTTTGCGGATCATTCCGTAGGATGGGATGGCGTTTGCTACCGCAAACGCTAACAGCGGAGCGGGTCTGTAAGAACGGGTCTCCTTGCCATATCCATGAGACCAAGAGAAGAAAAAAATCCTTTTAGTCAATTCTTCTATTACAGAAGAGGTAATTATTAATTATTGAACGTAGGGGTTTGGTTTCCCCATCCCATTTTGGCGTTTGGTTTGTTCTCCAAACCCCTACAATTTTTTCTCACAAATCATTTCATATTACTATATAACCGCTACCGAAAAACTCAGGTTTAAAGCCTCTCATTTCAGGGATAAAAAAAGAAAAAATTTCCTTTTAACCAACCCTTCTCTTACAGAAGAGGCAATTATTAATTATTAATTATTAATTGTTAATTATTGAATACCTACTTTGATTTAACCAATATGATCACACAAGTTCCTATTCTCCTGTTCCACATAAGGATTATGCTGTAAATAACCACTCACCCAATTACAACTACGGAGCATTAGGTCGTTTAAATCTACCTCTAAATCTAGTTTTTCTACATCCCAAAGTCTAATTGTTTTATCATCACTACCAGATATTAAGACTTTACCATCCGGACTAAAACTAACACTATTAACTGAGTCTTCATGTCCGTGAAATGTCAAAATAGAATTTCCCTGTTTCGGGTTCCACAGTTTAATTGTTTTGTCAGAACTTCCAGAAGCTAAAATCTTACCATCCGGACTAAAACTAACGCTGTTAATAGAACTACTATGACCTTTGAAAGTGAAAACTTTTTCTCTTTTTTCCACATCCCATAAAGTAACAAGATTGCGATCGCCTCCAGCAGCTAAGGTTTTACCATCAGGACTGAAACTGACACTAAAATTAGAACTCTGATTGTCGTTTATGAGAGGTTCCATTTTTTCCATTGTTTCTATATTCCAGAGGTTAATTATATTGTCCTTACTACCAGAAGCTAAGGTCTTGCCATCCGGACTAAAACTCATTGTCATTACCGTGCTTTCGTGACCTTTTAAATTGCCTATTTCTTCTTTTGTTATCCAATTCCAAAGTTTGATAGTAGTATCTTTACTGCCAGAAGCTAAGATGTTGCCATCCGGACTAAAACTAATTGCCTTGACTGCATCGGTATGACCTTTGAGTCGATGAATCTCTTGTTTTGTTTCTACATCCCATAAAATAATAGTGCTATCTTCACCAGCAGAAGCAATAGTCTTGCCATCAGGACTCACACTAATTTTCATTACCGAGTCATCATGTCCCTTCAAAGTATCTTGAGTTTTAGTCTTCAAATCCCATATCTTGACAGTTTTATCAGCGCCACCAGAAACAAATATCATCTCTTTCTCAGATTTATATATTTGAGGGGATGAAGCTAGAGGAAAACTTAAATGTTGAATCGAATCATCATGTCCTTTAAGTGTACTAAGTTCCCTTCTCGTTTCTAAATTCCAGAGTCTGATGGTTTTGTCACCACTACCCGATGCTAATATCTTGCCATCTGGACTAAAACTTACCCGAAATGCCCAAGCATCGTGACCATAAAAAGAGCGAATTTCATTTCCTGTTTCTATATCCCATAGCTTAACTATTCGGTCTTTGCTACCAGTCGCTAAATGTTTACCATTCGGACTAAAACTCACACTCATAATTGAACTAAAATGTCCTGTCAAAGTCCGAATTTCCTCACCTGTTTCTAAATCCCAAAGTTTAACCGTTTTATCATAACTGCCACTTGCCAATATCTTGCCATCCGGACTAAAACGGACGCTACCCACCAAACCATTATGTCCGAAGAGGGTGTACATTTCTCTACCTGTCTCTACATCCCAAAACTTAATCGTTTTGTCTTTACTTCCCGATGCTAAAGTTTTACCGTCAGGACTAAAACTGATACTAATTACACTACCCTGATGCCCGAAAAGGGTGTCAATTTCTTTGCCTGTCTCTACATTCCAGAGTTTAATCGTATTATCCTTACTCCCTGATACTAAAATCTTACCATCCTGACTGAAACTCATGCTATTTATCCAGTCAGTATGTCCGGTGAAGGTGTTAATTTCCTTGCCTGTTGCTACATCCCAAAGTTTTATCTTCTTGTCTTTTCCTGCCGATGCTAAAATTTTTCCATCCGCACTAAAGCAAACACTAATAACAGAGCGATCGTGTCCAGAGAAAGTTCGTATTTCTGCTCCCGTTTCCATATTCCAAAGCTTAATCTGTTTATCATCGCTGCCTGATGCCAATATTTTGCCATCTGGACTAAAACTCAGAGAGCGAATAGAATTTTTGTGTCCTTGTAATCTGTTGCTTTCACTGCCACTATAAACAGACTGTTGCAATGCGTCGATCACTTCTGCGTCTTTCACCTTGTATCTTTGCAAATTTTTCCCCGCTTTAATAACTTCAATCGATGCTTCTAATTCTTTGTTACCGACAAATAGAGAGGAGGAAGAGCGAGCAAGAGACTGTGCTAAATTAAGTTGAGCTTTTTTATGCTCATGTCTAGAATTTTGCCACAACCCAGTGCTAATCATAACTGCCAACAGGGAACCAACTGTAATTCCCCAAGCAGTTGTGATATCAAGTTGTCTGCGTTTTGCTCTTGCTTGTTGGATGCTAGTATGTAGGTCGTCACTAGCTTCAATAAATTTCTTTTGCAACTTGTTGAGTGGGGGTTGTTTGTTAGTGTTAAGAGCTTCCTGTAACCAGTTTTTAGCGATCGCCAGTTCACTTCCTCGTAGCAATAAATCTTCACTAGCTTTTTCCTCCCAGTCCAATGCTTGTTGTGACAACTTTGTATGGTTTCTGACATAATCTCTATCAGTATCCAAAAAACGTACTAACTCGCTAAAGTTAGCATAAAATTCTCCTCCATACCGATGAAAATCTAACCATTGCACTTTTGCTAATTCTGGATGCAACTCCTTACTATCAACTTTTCGATGCAAAACCGTCACAAAACGTTTATTTAAACTTTTGGCATACTCTACTTCATTTCCACAATAGGGAGAATTTACCGACTCTGGGGAAATAATAAATAAGAAGTTATCCGACTGTTCAATTCCGCGATTAATTTCCTGTTGAAAATCTGTGCCTGTAGCAATACTTTCCTGGTCAAACCAAGTAGTTTTTCCCTGAGTTTGTAAAGCCTCATTTAACTGTCTAGCAAAATCAGAATCTGCTCTGGAATAAGAAACAAAAACATCTAAAACTAAATTAGGTGGTTGTTTAGCACTTTCAGTAATAAATTCTGTTTGTAAATCTGTGGGTAAATTAGCCATTCTATTTCCAGCTAATTCTAACCAACTTTGATATTGTTCGAGATTATAACCCCGTAATAAAATACTAGGGTTACGATTTTGTTCTAGCCATTTCAAAGCTTTGACTAATAAAATTTTATGCCGTTGATAATAAATAGCTTCTGACTTTAATTCTTTGAGCAGTTTATCTATTCCTTCTGACTCTGATTGAGTAAAATAAATAAATTGTAAGTTGTTTATTTCGGCAGGAATTTCTGTTAAATCTGTGGGAGAAATTAATATAGGAATAATTCGTTTATTCAGACTCAAAGCATAAGTTAATTCCTGTTGACAATATTCAGATTTTATGGCTTCAGGAGACAATAAATAAATTAGATTATCCGCTCCGGCAATACCCCGCTCAATTTCTACTTGAAAATCTTTTCCAGTTTTAATATCGGCATGAGAACTCCAGACAGTAATTCCTTCTCTAATTAAACTTTTCCTGATTTGCTCCATGATACTTTTATTTGCTTCAGCAAAAGCCAAGAAAACTTGAGTCATTAAATTATTAGCATTTTTATCACTTTCACAGATAAATTCACCATGTAAATCTGTAGGAATACAAGGGGGTTGTTCTTCTGTAAATTTAATCTTTAACCATTGTTCTGCTTGTAGACGTTCTTTTCCAATTAACAAGTAACGAGTTTGTTTTTGATTATTTTCCCAGTCTAAACCTTTAACTAAAATCTTAGTATGTTGTTTTACATAATCTTGGTGACGATTAAATAATGCGATTAAGTCAGTTAAACTTTTGTCAAAATTATCAAGATTTTCCCGAAAATAAACCCAATTAATTCTACCAATTTCAGGGTGCATATTAGGAAAACTTGAATGCTTACCTTTTTCTTGATAAATTTTCCATTCTTCTAAAGTTTTTTTTTGATTTCGTTGTTGCCAAATTTCATAAGTAATTTGTTCGACGTGAAGCAGGGGAATAATTCGTTTATTGTATTTAATAGCTAATTCTATTTCTTTGAGACAGTAGGGAGAATTAATAGAATGAGGCGCAATAATAAACAGAAAATTATCAGCTTTTATGATGCCATCATCAATTTGATTTTGAAAGTCTACTCCCAGAGGAATATCATTTTG